>JBBQML010000024.1:0-16441 GCA_038328885.1 Verrucomicrobiota bacterium
CGCCCCGCCGCCTCCGGTTCCGCCGGGCCGCCCCGCCGGGGGGCCGCCCATTTCGACCCCCCCCCGGGCGGCGTCGCCCCCGAGGCAGGTCGTTTCGCCACCCTCAAACTGCTCACGCCCGACGGCATCGAGACCATCACCGACGCCCGGCAGGCCACCGCCCTCGCATGACCGAAGAACCCTATCGCTGGCTGGAGGCGATCGCGAACCGGCGCGAATACGTCCAGAACCAGATCAAAGACGGAGCACCCGTCCTCGCCGCGTCGTTGTCGGATGGCATTCTGCTCCTGGGCGTGGGGGCCGGGCACCGGAAAGTCTTCGAGATCTTCGACCGCCACGCCCTGGCCGGGCTCGGCCACCCGGCCGACCTGGAGCGGGTTCGGCAGGCGCTGATCGACGCCGCCCACGTGGAGGCCTTCACCCGTGCGCCGGAAGATGTCTCCCTGCGCCGCCTGGTTGGCTTCAACCTCGGCCCGCAGCTCAAAACCGCATTCGAACAGATCTTCGCGCCGCCCTTCCTCGTCCGCTTGCTCCTGGCCGAACTGGGCACCGAACCGACCTCCGACACGCTGCTGAAACTGGGCTTCGACGGCACCTTCGCGTTCGCTCCCCGCGGGGTGGTTGCCGTGGCGGCGGAAACGGGCGCCGAGGCCGGGATCGAGGGATGGCTGCGCGCCAACCTCGACCCCGCCAGCCCGGTTTCGGTGGCCGGCCCGATCCTCCTCGCCGCCTGGAGGAAACTGGCCCCCCCCACCGAACCCGCCCCGGACGTCGAGTCGCAGCCCACGATCGAAGCCGCGCTCCTGCGGAGGGACTCCCCCCGGCTCTCGCGTTATGAGAGTGTGCCCACCACCGACTGGGGACCGGTTCGCGAGCCTGCCACGCGATGACCAGGATTGTTGGCCTTGAAACCGAGTACGGCTGCCTGTCCGAGGATCCCATCGGTCCCGGAGCGGCCGTGGGAGCCGTCAAGAACTGGCTGTTCGAGGATCGCCGCCACGGTCTGCCGGATGTCTTCCAGCGTGACTGGGATGAACCCCCGGGCAACGGCGGCTTCCTCTTCAACGGCGGCAGGGCCTACGTGGACATGGGCCACCTGGAGTACTGCACCCCGGAGTGCCTCGATTTGCGCGACGTCCTGGCCTACGACCGGGCGGGCGATGCCCTGGTCAATGCCGCCGTCCGGGACCTTGGGCTGACAGCCCGAACCGGCTTTGTACGGAACAACATCGACCACTACTCCGGTGCCACCTTCGGCTGCCACGAGAACTACCTGGTCCGCCGCACCGCGCCGCTGTCGGAGGCGAACGTGCTCTCCTTTCTATCCTTCCTGACCCTGCGCCTGCTGTACACGGGGGCCGGTCGGGTAGGGTCCTCCCTGGGAGCGGGCAACCGCGGTGACCTGGATCGGCCCGGTGCGGACCTGCACTTCCAGATCAGCCAGCGCGCCGACTACATCAACAACGACCTGTTCGAGTGGGTGCAGTTCAACCGCGCCATCATCAACACCCGCGACGAACCGCTCGCCGACCCCCGACGCTATCGCCGACTGCACCTGCTCCACGGGGATACGAGCGTCCTGCCATTCACCCTCGCGCTCAAGGTGGGCACGACAGCGCTGGTTCTCGATCTGCTGGAGATCAATCATCTCCCTGAGATCTACCTTGCGGATGCGGTCTCGACGCTCCGCCGGCTCTCCCACCAGACGCGGGGACCGTGGCGGGTCGAGTTGGTGGGTGGAGAAACCGTGGAAGCGGTCGATCTGCTGGGGCGCTACCACGCCGCCGCCGCCGCGGAGTTCGCCGGTCGTGATGAGGAAACCGACACGCTCCTCCGGTTCTGGCAAGAGACCCTCCAAGCCCTGGCCACAGATCCCGAGACACTGGCCGGTCGGCTCGATTGGGTCACGAAGCGCAGCATCCTGCGGGAGTTCATCCGGAGCGAGGGACTAGCCTGGGGCGATCCCTGGCTGCGATCCCAGGACCTCGAATTTCACCACATTGCACCGGACCGTTCGCTTGGACTGGCGCTGGATCGGACCCCGGCTCCGTGGGCGATCGCTCCGGCTGAGATAGCCAAGGCGTGCGAGCACCCCCCGGGCAACACGCGGGCCCATGCCCGGGCGGCCGCGCTGCGTGCCTTCGTCCAGACGGATCGCCGATACTTCGTGGACTGGGAAACCCTCGACTTTGAAGGCCACCAAACCGTGCGCCTGCTCAATCCCTTCGAACCCGAACTGCCGCCGCTCCTCAAAGTGAACCAGCCTGGCTGATACGGGGCCCCTTCGGCGTTCGGCGTTCGGCGTTCGGCGTGCGCAGCCCACCTGACCTCTGACCTCTGACCTCCGACCTCCGACTACCGCCCGCTGACCGACACCGGTGCGGGTTCGAGGTTGAATTTCAGCAAGGTGGAACCCTCGCGCTGACGGACCGTCGCCAGCGCCTTGTTGTAATCGGTCAGGGCGCGCGTCTCGTCGAAGCGCGTCTGGGTGAGATCCCTCTGGAGTCGCAGGACTTCGAAACTCGTGCTCTTGCCGTTGGCCAGCTTCTTCTCCTCTGCGGCGAGTGCTTCCTCGGCGAATTGCCGGGCCTCCCGGGTGGCCCCCACCCGCTGGAAGGAGGAATCGGCCTGTTGAATCGCGTCGCTGACCCCGACCATCACCTGCTGGCGGAACTGGCGTATCCGCAACTCGGCCTGGGCGCGCTCGTCCTTGCTGATGCGGAAGTTCTCACGGGCCCGACGGTTACTGAGCGGGAAGGTCAGCGAGGCGCCATAGCCGTGACGCGGAGCGGACCCTTCGGTCATCTGCCCGAGGGCATCACTGAACTCCGTGCCATTCCCCTGCCAGCCGACCGACCCGAACACGTCGAGTTGCGGGAACAGTTGGTTCCGCTGATACCGCGTGATCAGGTCGCGCCGCTCCAGGTCGATGACCAAGGCATGGAGGTCGGGCCGGAGCTGGAAGGCCAGATTCCAGGCCTCCTGCACGTCCAGGTCGGCGGGAAGCGCCGCCAGCATCTCGGCCGGGACGATCACCACCGGGTGCCATTTCTCGTAGTCATCGCTCAGGAGATTCTTGAGGACATTCTGGGTGAAATCGACGGAGCGCTGGGCTTCGATCACGGCCGCCTGATTGGCCGCCATCTGCGCCTGGGCCTGCCGCTCGTCCAATTGCGCCAGGGCCCCCACTTCGACCCGCTTCTTGTTCTCCTGGTAAAGCCGGCCGGCGAGCCGATACGCGATCTCCGCGCTCTTCACGTTCTCGCGGGCGGACACCAGATCGTAGTAGGCCTGCTCCACGCTGCCCACGGTGTTGATGATCCGCAACCGCAGGTTCAGGTCCGCGACCTTCAGATCCTTCGTTCGGAGCCGGAGGTTCAGCCGGGTGCCGTCGATCCAGAAGTTCTTGAGCAAGGGTTGGCGGAGCTCGCCCATGAGGAACTGGGCCCGGCTCTGCTCAAACTCGCTGCGGAGCGTGATCGTGTTCGTCCCGATGATCACGAAGCGCGGGGCGCTGCCGTAGGTGTTGTTCGCAAAGCTCGAGATGCTGTAGTTCAACCCCCCGGGGAGCAACCCGGAGAGGGAGGCCGACATGCTATCCGTGTCGCTCGAGGATCCCAGATACGGGCGCGCCTGAGCATCGAGCCCGCCCGGATCCTGGTTGAAGTCGTGGTTCGACCGAAGGCTGACCACCGGGTCGTAGTCCCCGTACACCACATTCCGGGTCGCCTCCGCAATCACCGGGTTGTAGCGCTCGATCTGGATGTCCAGGTTGTGCTCCAACGCCTGGGTGATGCAGTCCGCCAGGGACAACTGGCGCTCGAGCTTCTCCGCCGCCGGCACGGGGAAGGACAAGGGCGTGAGCGCCAGGGCAAGCAGAAACCGATTGAAGGTCAACTTCACGCGCATGGGGGGGCAGGGTGTTCAAAGGACCTGCGTTCGTCAAACCCGGGTCCGCGGATGCGAACGAACACACCAGCCCCTACCCCGAGGTTTCCGGAAAGTCGTGGCTCACGGGCCGCCCGGTGCATCCAGAAGTTGTGGGTGACCGGATACCAAAGCGCCGCCTCGCCGGGCTCCTCGGCGCACTCCAAGGCGCGCCGCCGCTTTGGTAGCGTCCACCGCACCGACAACCGGTGGATGCACGGGGGGCCGCCCGCCAACCCCCACGTCACCGGCCAACCTCCCGTTGACGCCCCCCGCGGGATCGTGGTTAGCCTTCCTTGTCACGCGATGAACCCGGTCCGTTTCTCGTTTTATGCCGGCGGTTGGCGGGGCTCCTTTGCCCCGGCACCCCGCCTGCGCGCTTGGAAGGACTAAGTTCAAACCGTCCACCCAAAAGCCGCAGGTCACCCGCCTGCGGCCTTTTTTTCGTCCGCGGCGGCGACCTCGAAACCACACCATGATCATCGTCCTAAGACCCAAAACCTCGCGGAAAGATGAAGCCGCCGTCCTCCGCGAGATCCGCAAGCTCGGCTACACGCCTCACGTCATGCGCGGGGTTGCCCGCACGGTCGTCGGTGCCATCGGCGACGAAAGCACCCACGCCTCCCTTGAGTCCCTGGGCATCTGGCCCCAGGTCGAGTCCGTCACCCCCATCCAGAAGCGCTACAAGCTCGTCAGTCGGGAGGCCCACCCCGCGGATTCGACCGTCAGCGCCCGTGGGGTGGTGATCGGGGGGCGCAAGTTCCAGGTGATGGCAGGCCCCTGTTCGGTGGAGAGTGAGGACCAACTCCTGCGCACCGCCGTGGCCGTCCAGGAGGCTGGAGCCACGATCCTCCGCGGCGGCGCCTTCAAGCCCCGCACCTCACCCTATGAGTTCCAGGGTCTGGGAGAGAAGGGGCTGAAACTGCTGGCCAAGGCGCGTCGGGAAACCGGCCTGCCCATCATCACCGAGCTCCTCTCCGAGAACCACGCGGACCTGGTCGCCGAGTACGCCGACATCCTCCAGATCGGCACCCGCAACGCGCAGAATTACCAACTGCTGATCGCGGCGGCCAAGACCGGAAAGCCGGTGATGCTGAAGCGCGGCATGACCCAGCGGGTGGAGGAATGGCTGCTCGCCGGCGAATACATCCTGGCCAACGACAACCCCGGACTGCTGTTCTGCGAGCGCGGCATCCGCACCTTCGAGACGTACACCCGCAACACGCTGGACCTGTCGATCGTGCCCATCCTGAAGAAGGAAACCCACGCCCCGGTGGTGGTCGATCCCAGCCAGGGCACGGGCAAAGCCTCCCTGGTCAGCGCCATGTGCAAGGGCGCCGTCGCGATGGGCGCCGACGCCCTGCTGATCGAGGTTCATCCCAACCCGGCGGAGGCCTGGAGCGACGGCGCCCAGCAGGTCACCCTCGACGGATTCCGCGAACTGATGACAGAGCTCCGTCCGTTCATCACGGCGGCCGGCCGGGAATAACCGCGACTTAGAGTGCCACGGTAGCCAGCCAGACCGAGGGTCCGAACCGGCCGCGGAATCCCTCCGCGATGCGTGCGCCGTCGGGGCCGTCCTTCGCCACGGCGAAGGTGGTGGAACCGCTTCCCGACACCAGCGTTCCCAAAGCCCCCTGCTCGCGGAAGAAATCCTGGAAGATCCGCAGAAGGGGGTGCTTCTCCAGCACCGGCCCCTCCAGAGCGTTGTAAAGCCCTCCGAACACTCCCGGATCCCCGGCGGAGGTAAGGGCTGCGGCCAACTCCCGGGCCCGGCCCGGCCGTCCATCCCGCGCCTCGGGAAAGCGTGCCATTTGCTGGTAAGCCCAGGGCGTCGAGACCCCGAAGCCGGGGTGGACCAGCACCAATCCGCGCCCTTGCAGGCTGGCGAATGGAGCCAGGGGTTCGACGCACTCCCCTCTCCCGGTGGCCAGGGCCGGACCGTCCTGCAGGAAGAAAGGCACATCCGACCCCAATCCGGCGGCCAGGCAGTGCAGCCGGCCCGCGTCCAAGGGAACCCCGAAAAGGTCGTTGAGGCCGCGCAGCGTGACCGCCGCGTTGGCGCTCCCCCCTCCCAGGCCGGCGGCCAACGGCAGGCGCTTCTCCAAATGAACCCTCACCCCGGCCGTCACCCCGGCTTCCGCCAGGAATGCCGTGGCCGCCCGGTGCACCAGGTTGCTGCCGTCCACCGGAAGATCCGGCCGGTTGCAGGTGAGCGTGATCCCCGACGGCTGGGCGCTGAACTCCAACTCGTCCGTCAGCGGGACCGGCTGCATCACCGTCTCCAACTCGTGAAAGCCGTCGGCCCGGAGGCCGAGGAGGTTCAAGAGGAGGTTGACCTTGCAGGGGGAGGTCCGCTGAAGCGTCACGGGGGAATAAAAAAGGGCGCCAACCTGACGTTGGCGCCCGGTGATCGAGAAGGGCCGATTGCGAAGGGCCGATTGCGAAGGGCCTATTGCTCCATGATCGTGAACCGACCAAACGGGAAGAACGGGATAATCGCGCCCCCGGAGATCCCCATCTCGCTGTCGGGATCCATCGCACCCCCCGAAGGCCAAGCCACGTGGTAGGAATCAGGCACTCCCGGGTACTCCGTCAGGCGCATCCCACCCCAGGGCTCGGTGTAGGTCGCCACGGAGTAATCCGGGTAAAGCGGGCCGTCCGGCGTGTAGCAGGCATCGTAGCTCCAGTCCCCGTTCTTGGGCCAGGGAGCGTAGAAAGTGGCCACCTCGGCGGCGCCGATGACGGTGCGCGCCACCGTCCGATTGAAACCCCGGATGAACCCGACCGTCATCCCCTTGTCCGTGCCTTCCCAGAGCGTCGTCTGCTCCACCGACCGGGAAAGCTCACCCATGCGGGCAAACTCGGTAACATTGGCGAGCCCGCGCCCCAATTTCTTCTCGGGGCCTGCGCAGCCCGCGACAAGGAGTGGCACCACCAAAACCGGAAGAAGGCAGGTCGGCTTGAGCATGGTCGTGAGCATTGAGACCTCCGCAGGCTACCCGGCAGATTTCAGGTGTAAAGTGAGTTCTCTCGATCCCGCAAAGCGCCGAACAAACTTATGCGGTTTGGCAGTTTGCATTAGGTTCGCTTTTTCCACGTTGCCAACGCGCCGCCGCCCCGGGCACACTCGCTGCGCCATGAACGTCGAACTCCTGAACTTGCTCGGCACGGAAGCCGATTCCCTCCTCAAGCACACCGCCAAGGTCTCCAAAGATCTGCTCCACCTCCCGGGGCCGGATTTCGTCGACCGCATCTTCGCCAGCTCCGACCGCAACAATCGCGTGCTCGCGAACCTGCAGCGCCTGTACGGCTCGGGTCGCCTCGCCAAGTCGGGCTACGTCTCGATCCTCCCCGTGGACCAGGGCATCGAGCATTCCGCCGGCGCGAGCTTCGCCAAGAACCCGGTCTACTTCGACCCCGAGAACATCATCCGCCTCGCCGTCGAGGGCGGCTGCAACGCCGTATGTTCCACGTTCGGCGCCCTGGGACTGCTGTCGCGCAAGTGGGCCCACAAGATCCCCTTCCTGGTGAAGATCAACCACAACGAGTTGCTCACCCTGCCCAACAAGTTCGACCAGGTGATGTTCGGCACGCTGAAGGAGGCTCAGGACATGGGCGCGACCGCGGTGGGTGCGACGATCTACTTCGGTTCGCCGGAAAGCACCCGTCAGATCATCGAGGTCAGCCAAGCCTTCGCCATGGCCCACGAACTCGGCCTCGCCACCGTCCTCTGGTGCTACCTCCGCAGCAGCGGCTTCAAGAAGGACAAGGACTACCACGTCTCCGCCGACCTCACCGGCCAGGCAAACCACCTTGGCGTCACCATCCAGGCGGACATCATCAAGCAGAAGCTGCCCGAGAACAACGGCGGCTACCTGGCGGTTGGCGCGGGCTACGGCAAGACTGACAAGCGGGTCTACTCCGACCTGACCACCGACCATCCGATCGACCTGGCGCGCTACCAGGTCATGAACTGCTACATGGGCCGCATCGGCCTGATCAACAGCGGCGGCGCCTCCGGCGACAACGATTTCGCCGAGGCCGTGAAGACCGCGGTCATCAACAAGCGCGCCGGCGGCAGCGGCCTCATCTCGGGCCGCAAGGCCTTCCAGCGCCCGATGGCCGAGGGCGTGAAGCTCCTCAACCTGATCCAGAACGTCTACCTCGACGCCGAGGTCACGATCGCCTGATCGATCCGGGCAAATCCATCACCGCGCGCCGCCGGCTGTCCGGCGGCGCGTTATTTCCCCACCGGCTCAGAGCACCGCGACATCCGCCATCCACCCACGGACCGCCTCCCGCATCAGTTCACCCCCCGCCATTCGCGGCCGCACGAATCGCGGGGTGAACCAGGGAAACGTGCCGAGGAGATCCGGCGTCACCAGGATCTGGCCGTCGCATTCCGCCCCGGAACCGATGCCGATGGTTGGGATCTTCAGCGAACGACTCACTTCCGCCGCTACCGGGGGGCTCACCAACTCCAGCACGATGGCAAACGCCCCCGCCTCCTCGAGCGCGTGCGCATCGGCCAGCAGAGCCTGGCGCTGGGCCTCATCCCGCCCCTTGATCCGGTAGCCCCCTTCCTCGAGGACGTGCTGCGGCAACATCCCCAGATGCCCCATGAAGGCGATGCCCTCCGCCACCCAGGCCTTCACCGATCCCAGGATCTCGCGCCCACCCTCCGCCTTCACGGCGTCGGCGCCCGCCGCGAGCAACCTTCGGGCCGCGACCACCGCCGCCGCCGGCGTCTCGTAGGTCCGGTAGGGCAGGTCCGCCACGACCAGCGCCCGGGGCTTGGCCCGCGCCACCGCCCGGACATGATGTTCCATATCTTCCAACACCACGTGCGTGGTGTCCGGAAACCCGAGCACCACCATCCCCAGGGAATCCCCCACCAGCAGCAGCGGAACGCCCGCCTCGTCCAGGAGACGCGCCATCGGGTAGTCGTACGCGGTCAAGGCCGGGATGCGCCGTCCGGAGGTCTTCCATTCCCGAAAAACCGCGGGGTCGTAGCGCGTTGCATCCACGTAGCGGACGTTGGCGAGGGCCGGCGCCGCCGAACAAGCAGAAACCCATGGGAGAAACCCGTGGGGCCGGATCACCGCCCTTTCAACCCGCCCTCGATCCGGTCAAGGGCCCAGCGGGCATGCTCGGAGATCAGCGGCTCGGGGTCCCCGACCGCACGCCGCAGCGCCGGCAGCGCCTCCTCACCCCCCACGTTACCCAGGGCGACGCACACATTCCGCAACAGGCCACGCCGCTTCGCCCGCTGCAGAGGAGTTCCCGCGAAGCGCCGTTTGAACGTGACCTCGTCCAGGTCCAGCAAGGCGAGCAGGTCCACCGAGCCGAGTTCGTGCCTGCGGTGATCCGCCAGCAGACGGCCTTCCCGGGCGAAGCGGTTCCAGGGGCAGACCTCGAGGCAGTCGTCACATCCGAAGATGCGGTTCCCCACGGCCGCGCGGTGTTCCTCCGGGATCGGTCCCTTGTTCTCTATCGTCAAGTAGGAGATGCAACGTCGCGCATCGAGTCGGAACGGGGCGACAATGGCCGCCGTGGGACAGGCCGCGAGGCAACGGGTGCAGGTGCCGCAGCGGTTCGGTTCGGGCGGATCGGGTTCGATCGTGGCCGTGGTCAGGATCTCCGCCAGGAAGAACCAGTTGCCCAGTTCCCGGTTGATGAGGTTGGTGTGCTTGCCCACAAACCCGAGACCTGCCCGCTGGGCCAAGTCACGCTCAAGCACCGGCCCCGTGTCGGCATACCACAGTGACCGGGTGCCGGCGCCGCCCCGCTCGTCCACGAACCCAGCCAACGACTTCAGGGCAGGAATCAACACCTCGTGGTAGTCCGAGGAACGCGCGTAGCGCGCCACGACGCCGTCCAGATCCGGGCGGCGCGGCGACGCCAGGGCGTCCGAGGAGTGATACGAAACCGCGAGGGCGACCACCGAACGGACACCCTCGAGGACCCGCCGCGGGTCTTCCCGCTTCTCGGCCGTACGTTCGAGGTAAGCCATCCCGCCATGCCACCCCGCGGCAAGCCAGGAGCGAAAGGCCGCGGCGTGCTCGGCGGGTGCGGCCGCGGCCACTCGGCAGCCATCAAAGCCGAGCACCCGTGCCCGCGCCCGAAGCTCACTCTTCATGTGCGACGACGCGCGACCCGGCGCGCCTCCGTGTAATGATGCGCCACCTGGGCGGCAACCTCGCGAAGGCCACGCAGGCCTGAATTGATGAGGACGTCAGCCTGCCGGTAGTAGGGTTCGCGCAGCGACAACAGCCGGGCCATCTCCCCCCGTGGATCCGCGACCCGCAGGAGCGGCCGGTGTTGCTGGTGGCCGACACGTTCCCAAAGGGTGTCCGCCGAAGCCCAGAGGCAGACGACCAGGGCGCCCGCCTTGAGCCGCTCCAGGTTGCCCGGCTGACAAACCAAACCCCCGCCGGTGGAGATGACCAAGCCCTCGGTGGTCGCAAGTTCTTCCAACAGTAAACGCTCCATCGCCCGGAAGGCAGGTTCGCCGTCCTCGGAGAAGATCCGCGGGATCGAGCGCCCGGCACGCGCCTCAATGGACTCATCGGTGTCCAGGTAGGTCATGCCCAGTTGCCGGGCCACCAAGCGACCTACCGTGCTCTTGCCCACACCCATGAACCCCACGAGCGCGAGGTTCCGGGGATGGCGCGGCGTGGTCACCGCTCTCCCATGACACCGCCGGGGCCTTCGACGCAACCGCTTTGGAAAAAAGCATTCCCTCCGCCGCGGAGTGGGACGGATCACGAACGCAACACCGGAGGAACCGCGCCCGCCGATCCCCGGGGCCGTCCCAGTGCGGATTGGATCAGGAAGTAATCCGTGACGTTGTCCCAGGTCAGTAAACCCACCAAGCGACCGCGATCCAGGACCGGGATGGGCCCGGAGAGCCGTCCCGCCTGGCTGGCCAGCGTGGCCTCCAGCGACTGGCCCGCCTCGACGACCGCGAACTCGCACTCCATGGCCTCGCCGACCAAGGCGAGTTTCCCGCGATCGGCGAGCGCCACCAGCAGACGCTGCCGCGTCAGCAGTCCGACGACCGCGCCCGCTTGCACGACCGGGAAGTCCTGTTGCGATCCCGCCATGACCAACTCGACGGCCCGCGCGAGCGGGTCCATGGGCGAAAGCGTGGAGTATTCGGTGAGCATGGCATCCCGCACCCGGGCGCCTCCCAGCGCCGTCCGAAACTGCGCCGCGCCCAGTTCCTGACTGGCGCCGATCCAGACGAACAGGGCGATGAAGAGAAGCATTGGGTTGCCCGCACCGCCGAACACCCCCAGCAAACCGAAAAAGGCGAACACCAACGCGATCCCCTGCCCCAGCGTCGCCGCCACACGGGTGGCCTTCGCATAGTCCAGGTGCAGCGCCAACAGCGCCCGCAACACCCGTCCGCCGTCCATCGGGAACGCCGGGATCAGGTTGAACACCACCAGCATCACGTTCACAAGCAACAGACGCTCGGCGAATGGGGCCTGGCCCAGATGCGACAGGCGCGATAGCACCCCTCCGTGGACGGCCATCAGGTAAATGCTCAGAACCGTGGCGATGACCACGTTCACGGCCGGACCCGCCAGAGCCACCCAGAGTTCCTGCAGCGGGCGGTCCGGCATGCGCTCGAGCCTCGCCACCCCGCCGATGGGCAACAGGGTGATGTCCCTCGTCTTGACCCCGAAGCGGCGGGCGACCAGGGCGTGCCCGTACTCATGCAGCAGCACGCATCCAAAAGCCGCCCCGAAGAACAGCACTCCCTCCAAACCCGCCGCCAGGGACCCGCCCTCCATGGCGTACAGTCCGGCGATGAACACGAGGAACAGCAGGAACGTGACGTGCAGGTAGACGTCGATCCCGAGGAACCGACCGAGCTTGATCGACCATTTCATCGGCTGGCAGCGAAGGCGGGCTGGAGGTTGGGCCGGAACACGGGCTTCAATCCCGCCACCGGCCGCCGCCCAACAGTGGAAGCAGATAGTACCAACCGACGATGGATCGGATCGTAGTGATCGCCGAGGAACCCGTCATGTTCATGCAACGTCACTCCGCTCACGCCGTTGCGGCGGAGGATCTCCGTCGCCGCCTGCGCCCCGGTGTAGCCGCTCGAACCAGGAACCCTGCTGTACCGGCTGAACATCGACTTCACGTAGGCCTGCGCCAGCAACCCCAAAGCCAGCGTGCCAAGGATGATCAGAAGTGTCATGGTGTCTCAGTATCCTCTTGTGGGTCCACGCTTAGCTCAGGTCATGCCAACTGCAAAGGCGGATCCTGGAGGTTACCTGTGGAGGGCTGCATTGGCATTGGAACCTGGGAAGCGAAAACTGCTGCCCGTAACGCCAGCGCGCTGGAGCAAATCAGCGCCAAATTGGCTCCCTGCAGTCCACACCCCACGCGCCTACCGGCAAAGCACGAAAAAGCCACCTCTCGTCGAGAGGTGGCTTTCGCAAACGGAGCTGCCCGTCGGGCGCCTGAACTAGGAGCCAGCGCCAGCGTAACGGTCGGGGTCGAAGCCATCCGTCGCACCCGGCGCCGGGGCAGGATCGCCCATCACCTCGTCACCACCGATGGTGTAGCCAATATTGCCGCCGCTGGGGCTCGGGAAGAAAATGAACCCGCCGGTGGCAGCATCCGCGCTTGCGCCCATCGACTCGATGCGCAACTGGGAGGACTCACGGGATAATTCGATCGCGTTGAAGGAGGGATTCGCCTGGGCAACCATCTCGGACAGCGCCGCCCGGCTCGTCACGCTCACCCGCGAGCAAACCGCCACGATACGCGCGGCTTCCTGGGGTGCAGCAGCGCAGGCTGCCGCAGCGATCTGACCGACCGTGCTCGGGCTGGCCTTGGCCGCTGCGGCCGCGGCAGTCACCGCCCAGGCGCTGTTCGCCTTGGCGAGTGCAGTCACGACGGAACGGAGCGCCGCGGGGTTGCTCTTGGCCACTTGACGAACCAACGCAGCCACGGTGGCCGGCTGGTTGGCCTCGGCAGCGCTACGGGCGGCCTTCACCACCCGCGCCGGCAGCTCTGCTGCCGGCACGCCCACCAACACCTTCGCGACCTCGTTGGGCGAGCCAGTTTCCTTCGCCTGAACCGCCGAAGCGCCGGTCATCAGCGCCGCCAGAACCGCAAGTACAGCAAGCTTTTTCATGATCAAAATGTTTCGGAATCGAATTCAGTGACCTCTCTTTGTCGGGACAGATGTAAACCGCTGACCACAAGCTGTCAAACGCTATTCTCGGAATGGCTGGACCGACCGGGCCGTGGACGCGCGAGATCAGGTGGCGGAGTTGCTCTCGATCCGCTCCAAGCCCGCACGCCACACATACCGGAACATCAGGGCCCGGATCACCGCCGTCGCGGGAATGGCCAGCAGGCCACCCAGGATCCCGCCCAGGAGAGTCGTGCCCACCAGCAGCGCGATGATGATCGTGATCGGGTGGAGCCCGACCCGGTCCCCGATGATCTTGGGCTGGATCACCCACCCCTCGACGGTCTGGACTACCACGAAGACTCCGACGACCAGCAACGGGTGCTGCCAATCGCCGAACTGCACCACGGCGATGATCAGGGCACTCACGCACGTCACAATCGCCCCCAGAAACGGCACGATCGTGAGCACGGTAGCGACCACCCCGAGGAGCAGCGCGTACGGGAGCCCGATGACCAGGAAGCCGAGCGAGTAAAGCACGCCGTCGCAGATCGCGACCAGCACCTGCCCCCGAAAGAAGACAATCAATGCGTCGTTGATATTCCGCAGGAGCCAGACCAACTCATCCTTGAAGCGGGAGTTGCTCACCGGGAGGTAGTCGGTCCAACGCCGCTCGATGCTGCTCTTTTCCAGCAGAAAATAGAACGCGTAGATCGGGATCAGGGCGAAGCCCGCCACCACCCCGAACCACGACGCGACCTTGCCCACCTGGCCCAGCAGCCACCCACCCACCAGAGGTAGCACGGTCGCGAGCCAATCACCCGCGGTCCGCAAGGCCCGCGGATCCACGGCTTTGATCCACCAGGGCGGCTCCACGGTGGTCGTCACCCCGGGCACCGGCTGGTTGGTGCTGCCCGGGAGGAACGGATCGGGGAAGGTCGCCCCAGGCACATTGGTCACCACAAGGGGGGTGGCTCCAGCCGGACCCGGGATCGCCACCCCGTCCGATGGGACGTTGGTGCCCACCGGAAAAGCCGGCAGGCTCCCGGCGAGTGTCTTGTTCGTGCCCCTGCCACGGGGGAACCGTTCCGCCAGTTCCTTCTGCCAGGTGGCGGGCAGGAGACCCACGAGGGGGGCGGGAGGATTCTCCAGCAGCCTTTCCACCCGCTCGCGGACGGTCGCGGCATACGACGGAATCCGACCCGCGAGGTCGCGCGCCTCGAAGATCGCTCGCGGAAGGATGCTCGCCAGCAGTCCGGAAGCCAGCAACGCCGCCCCTCCGAAGACCAGCAGAATGGCTCGCAAGCGCGGGACCCGACGGGCGGTCAGCCATTCGACCACGGGATTCAGGATGAAGGCGATGATGGCGGCCACCGCCATGGGCCAGAGCACTGGGGAAAGCGCCACGATCACCTGGCCGAACGCCCAAAAGAGGACGCCGATGATCGCCACCGTCGAGGCGACGGCCAGGGCGGTCAGCGCAAACCAGATCACTTGCGCCTGCCGCGAGCTGGGAGAGGGAAAGCTCATGCCGGAGCTTGGCCGAGGCGGCGCGATTTCTCCGTGGCAGCCCCGACCGCGTTCATCAGCCCGGCCCGAACTCCGGCCTTCTCGAGCTCGTGAATGCCTTCGATGGTGGTTCCTCCCGGACTGGTGACCTGGTCCTTCAGGACCCCTGGGTGCAGACCCGTCTCGAGGACCATCCGCGCGGCTCCCATGAGCGTCTGAGCCGCCAACCGCGTCGAGACGTCGCGCGGCAGACCCGCGGCCACGCCCCCATCGCTCAGGGCCTCGATCATCAGGTAGCCGTAGGCGGGTCCGCTTCCGCTCAGGCCCGTGACCGCGTCGAGCAGCGCCTCGCTGACCGGGAGCGCGATTCCGACCGAGGTGAACAGGCGCTGGACCCAGCGGCCGTCCTCCGGCTGGCAGGAGGAACCCAGGGAGAAAGCGGTGGCCGAGGCGCCCACGAGGGCCGGCGTGTTCGGCATGACCCGCACCAACCGGGTGCCGGCTGGGACCGCGGATTGCAGGGCCGCCAGGGTCACCCCGGCCGCAATGGACACCACCAGGTGCTCGCTGGTCAGGGCCTCCCGGACCTCGCGCAAGACCTCGCGGACCTGGTGGGGCTTGACGGCGACGAAGACCGTTCGCGCCGCGATCACCTCGCGATTGGAGGCCGTCGTGCGGCCTCCCGTCAGACGCTCGAACTCCCCGCGGGCCGAAGCTTCCAGGTCGCTGGCGAGGAGCCCCGCCGGTTGAACGAGCCCCGCGCGGACAAAGCCCTGCCCCAGAGCGGTGGCCATTCGGCCGGCTCCCAGAAAGCCGATTTGCACTGCGGACGACATGCGCCGGCGTTCTAACAGCGAGAGCCCCAACCCGGAAGCCGAATCGCGGGGGTCAGAGGCGCTTTAGTTTCGGCCCCCGGGGGGTGTCCTCCACCACCCAACCAAGGGGTGTCAGGGCATCGCGCAAGGCGTCGGAGCGGGCAAAGTCCCGCGCCTGGCGCGCGGCCTGGCGTTCACGGGCCAGGGCCCGCACCTCCTCCGGCGCCTCGGCCACCCCCGTGGCATCGAGTCCGAGGGTCTGTGCCACCCGCCTCCAAGCCAGCAGAGCCGCGGCGGCGGCCGGCGCTGTCAAACGCCCTTCCGCGAGCAGCCGATTCTGTTCGCGGACCCATTCGAAGACCGCCCCCCAGGCCGCCGAGACATTGAGGTCATCGTCCATGGCCGCCGTGAACCGCACCAGCAGCCCGGGTTCCGGCTCCACCCCCGCGGGGAGGTCGCCCGCTACTTCCGCCAGGCGCGCGGCACATTCGTCCAGCCGGGCCAGGGCCACCCGGGCGGCTGCCAGCCCCTCCAGGGTGAAGTTGAAGGACTCCCGATAGTGCGAGGTGAGCAGCATCTGGCGAATCTCGCGACCGCCAAAGCCCCGCGCGAGCAGGTCCCGCAGGGTGAAGAAATTACCCAGGGACTTGCTCATCTTGCGTCCCTCCACCAACAGGAACGCGCAATGCATCCAGTGCTTCACGAAGCGCACCCCCGCCGCCTGGAGCCCCGCCCCCTCGCTCTGCGCGATTTCGTCCTCGTGATGCGGAAAGGCCAGGTCCTCGCCGCCCAGGTGCAGATCGAAGCTCGGACCGAGCAGTTTCATGCTCATGGCGCTGCACTCGATGTGCCAGCCAGGCCGGCCTTCACCCCAGGGACTCGGCCAGAAAACCTGGCCGTCCTCAGGAACCCGCGCCTTCCAAAGCGCAAAATCCGCCACCGATTCCTTCTCGTACTCGTCGTCGGCGACGCGTTCGCCCGGCCGCATCGCCTCGAGGTTCAGGTTGACGAGCTGGCCGTAAAGGCA
>JBBQML010000025.1:0-16381 GCA_038328885.1 Verrucomicrobiota bacterium
CCTCAACGGGATTTCGAACCGGGTGGACATCAGTGCCGGAGAGCGGGTGCAAGTGATCGTGGTGCCGAACTCCAACGTGAGTGGCGGTGCCGGCGCCGTGACAACCATTGACATCGTCGCCACGGACAGCAACTCCACGCCGCCTGCGAACCAGTCAAGCGTGCTCGCCGACGGCTCCGGCCGGTTCCGGCTGACGGTGACTGAGCAGAACGACACCCCGTCCATTGCAGCGATCCCCGATCAGTTCGTGGACTCCGGTGCGACAAAGACCGTGGCCATCACGGTGGCCGATCCGGACGACACCGCCGGAATCAAGGTTACCGCAAGATCTCTGAATGAGGTCCTGGTCAAGAATTCGAGCCTCAGTGTCAGTCCCGAGACGGGTGGAACAGGGGCACGGACCGTTTCCCTCAAGGCCGAGCTTGCCGTCGAAGGGAAGACTGCCATCGAGTTGACCGTCAGGGACAACAAGGGAGCCACGAGCATCCGGAACTTCAACGTGACCGTTCGTCCGTCCCGCGAGCGCCGCTACGAGGGCAAGAACATCACCATCAATGATCTCGCGACTGCCACTCCGTACCCGTCGGCCATCCCTGTGGATGACCTCGTAGGCAATGTTACCAAGGTTCGCGTGGAGATCCTCGGGCTCGCTCACGGGTACCCGGACGACGTTGACATGGTACTCGTCAGCCCCAAGGGCACGAAGGTCATGCTGATGAGTGACGCAGGCGGATCGGGTGCGGTGACGAACCTCAACCTTGTGTTTGACCAGGCGGCCGGCGCTGCCATCTCGGACGCTGGTCCGCTCACCTCCGGTTCCTTCAGGCCGGCGAACCACGACGTGTCAAACGACGCCTTCGCAGGGGGCCCTGTGGCGCCGTTCGAGACGGACCTCGCCAAGTTCAATGGCGAGTCGGTCAAGGGCGAATGGAAGCTCTACGTGGTGGACGATACGCGTCAGGACGCGGGACTGATCAGCGGTTGGGCGCTGTTCATCACCACGGCACCCAGGATCGGAGGCCTCGCGGACGTCACGGTCGATGAGGACCGTCCGTTCGAGGTGGCCTTCACCATCCTGGAGGAGAGCTTCGCGACGTCCACGTTCGCGTTCGGCTTCACCAGCACCAATCCTGCGGTGGTGGCCACGGCCGACCTCAGTGCCGCCAACGTCAAGGGTGAGAACTACCTGCTGACTGGCCATCCGGTGCTCAACATGTCCGGCAAGTCCTTGATCACGATCTTCGCGACCAATGACTTCGGCCAGGTGGCCACGGGCCAGTTCTCGGTCACGGTGAACTCGATCAATGACTCGCCGTTCATCACCACCGTCGCGCCTGTGAACCTCAACTCGGGTGAGGCCGCCACGGATGTCGGTTTTGACTACGGCGATGCTGAGACTGCCAAGAAGGACCTCAAGCTCGTCATCCTCAGCAGCAATCCGGAGTTGGTGCCAACCAACAACGTGATAGTCGTGGGGAACACCTTGATCATCGCTCCGGTCGGCAACAACACCGGCAGGGCTGACATCACCATGACCGTTACCGACGCGACCGGTCTGAGCGATTCGACCCGGTTCACGGTTACCGTTACCCGTGCGCTTCAGGCGCAGTTCGCGAACACGAACGTCGTCACAATCCGCGACAATCAGTCTGCCTCGTTGTACCCGTCGCCCATCGTGGTCGCGGGAGTCAAGGGCCTGGTTTCGAAGGTCACAGTGACCCTCGCCGAGCTCTTCCACAACTACCCGGCTGACGTTGATGTGCTGCTCGTCTCACCTGACGGCAAGAAGGTGGTCCTGATGAGCGATGTCGGTGGTGGTCGCGCGGTGAACCCGACCCGCCTGACGTTCGACGACGGCGATGCAAGTATGCCCAGGGTTCCCTACAATCCTCCGGCCCCGGTGGCGCCTGGAACTTACAAGCCGAGCAACGAGGAAGGAACAGGCGACGTCTTCGCGAGTCCCGCTCCCGCCGGGCCATACACCTATGAGCTCAAGACGTTCGCTGGTATCGACCCGAACGGGACGTGGTCCCTGTACGTCATGGACGACGTTTCACCTGACGCCGGCCGGATCGCCGGTGGCTGGATCTTGAATCTGTTCACCACGGAACCTTCGATCAGTCAGATCGAGGACCAGGTGACCCAGGAGGCGGTGCCGATCGCGGTGGGATTCAAGGTCAGCGACTCGGATACTCCGTTGGCCAGTCTCATCGTAACCGTGACGACTGATCGCCCATCCCTGCTGACCGTTGGACCGGTTCAGGGGATCGGCAGGGACCGCACGGTACTGGTGAGTCCGGTCGGGTTCCAGAATGGGACCGGCAACATCACGATCGAGGTGGCGGATGGTACGACCACGGTTTCGGAAACCTTCATGGTGACCGTCAGCCCGGTGAATCAGCCTCCCACTATCACGGGGCTGAGCGACCAGACCACGCCCTCGAACCGGACGCTCACGCTTCCGTTCGTCGTCGCCGACAACGAGACCGCTTCAGCTGACATCGTCGTGGGAGCAGCCCTCGAGAATGTCGACTTCGGCTCGGTCGAGGTGACCGGGGACACCGCCAACCGCATGCTTAGCTTCCGGCCCAGCGGCGAGAAGGGCGGGACGGAGGTCAGCGTGGTCGCCAACGATGGTGCGCTGTCCACCACGAACAAGTTCCTCATCACGGTGGGCGAGCCGTACGGGCTTGGCATCTCACCGATCGCGGACCAGAGCGTGGGTGAGAACTCCAGCAAGATCGTTCCGTTCACGGTTACCGGCTCTGAGACCGGGAACGTGGCTGTCACCGCTTCAATCGGCGATCCTACCCAAATCGCCCGGGTGGAGCTGGTGGGCTCCGGCTCAAGCTGGACTGCGGTTGTCTTCACCGTCCCGGGGGCGAATGGAAGTTCGAGCGTCACCCTGACGGCTACCGACGAGTTCGGTTCCGGGATCGGCACTTTCAAAGTCAACATCGTCCCTGTGGATGATCCGCCGGTGCTGGCCCCTCTGGGCACGGTCACCACGTTCGTAAACATCAATGCGAATGTTCGAACCACGGTGCTCGACCAGGATACGCCTCCGGCCTCCCTGGTGTTCAGTTGGGCGTCCTCGAACCCGAACTTGGTTCGGAACATCCTATTCTCACTCGTGGACGGCACCAACCTGGTGGCGACGATCATCCCCGAGGCCAATCAGATCGGCGAATCCAGCGTGACGCTGTTCGTCAGCGACGGCACGACAAAGGTGGGCGAGCCGCTGCTGCTGAAGGTGGTGGAGCGGCCGAACGATCCGCCGACCCTGGGTCCGATTGCCAACCAGGAGACTCCGGTCAATGTGCCCGCCTTTGTCCGCCTGAACGTGACGGATCCGGACACTGAGATCACCAGTCTCACGATAACAGCCACTGCTGCTAACGCCACGCTCGTGCAGAGCGTCACCACGGGCTTCGGTATCGATGGTACTCCCGTGTTGAACATTCGCCCGCGCGCCGGTCAGTTGGGCCAGTCGGCCATGCAGGTGTTCGTGAATGACGGCAAGACGACCGTTAGTCGCTCCTTCATCCTCACGGTGTACGAACGCCCGAACGATCCGCCGGTCATCGCGCGGATTCTCGACCAGACCACCGCCAAGAACACCGTTCTTCTTGTCGACATCCCGGTGAGCGATCCGGATACCGACCTTGGGGATCTGGTGTTCACGAGCAGCGTGTCCAGCCCGAGCGTCCTCCGCCCTGTTGCGGTCTTGTTCGACGGAACAACAGTCCGGGCAAGGATCACCCCGGTGACGGATGCCACCGGTATCTCGGCAGTCACCATCACAGTGATCGACGGAGCGAACACGGTAGACCGCACATTCGCGGTTTCCGTGACTGATGAGGCCACTCCGACGCTTGGGATGCCTGTCGTCACGACGAATCCCGATGGCAGCAAGACCATCACCCTGAACTGGCAGGGTGGCGGCGAGCTGGAATGGGCCCCGTCTGGCAATGGTCCTTGGACCAAGACCGGGAACACCTCGGGCACGTACAGCGAGCCCGCTACAGCGTCTGCACGGTTCTTCCGGGTTACCCGCTAACCCTGGAGCCGCACGGAGCGGAAACAGATCAACGGGGCCGAGGCGCAAGCCTCGGCCCCTTTTTTGTCGGAGGCCGATGTCGCCCGGGAGGTGGTGATGGAGCGGGTCCAGGCTAGCGGTCCACCCGACGAATCAGGATTCGCAGTCGTCCCGCTTGGGGAAGAAGGACTTCGGCTCCGCGTGCCCAAACCGCGAGGATGGCGCTTGTTCCGCCGGGACAGGGCCGGTGTGCGAGCAACGGGTCGGCTAACCCAAGGGGCCGGTCGGGTCCTGGGATGGGCGGTCGGTGTACTCTGGGTGGCGCTCTCGGACGGTCTGCCTGACTCGAGCGAGTTCGGCAGGGGTCGAGAGGCGCCGCGAGATGCGTCGCTCCAAGGCGTCAAGAAGGTGGAGCCAATCCTCGAGGGGAGGGTCGGGCATGGGCTGCCAGACGTCGTTGCGGCGCGCACGCTGATGGAAGCGCCACTCCCCGCCGAAGCGCCGGGCGTAGATCTCCTTCTTCACTCCCTCCGTCCCCAGGCGCTTCCAGCTGATCTCCGATTTGATCGCCATGACGGTATGCTATTCCGGGAGGTCCACTGAGGCGACCGCCATGGCGGCGATCCCCTCCTGACGACCGAGGGCACCGAGGCGTTCGTTCGTGGTGGCCTTCACGCCGACGAACCTGACGTTGAGGTTCAGGGCTTCGGCGATGTTGACCTTCATTCGGTGGAGGTGGGGCGCGATCTTGGGTTCCTCAGCGATCAGCGTGGCGTCGATGTTCACGAGGCGGCCTTGGTGAAAGAGCACCTGTCTGGCGGCCTCCTGGAGAAAGACCTTGCTGGGTGAATTCTGCCAGCGGGGATCCGTGTTCTTGAAGAAATGGCCGATGTCAGGCTCGCCGAGGGCACCGAGGATTGCGTCGCAGATGGCGTGCATGAGGGCATCGGCGTCGGAGTGTCCCGCCAAGCCGGTGGGGTGGGGGATTTCGACACCTCCGAGGATCAGTTTGCGGCCAGGGACGAGCGGATGGATATCATAGCCGATGCCGACGTGGACCATGGGCGGCAGGCTAGCGCCCGTGGACCCGAGGAAAAGGTAAAAGCCGGCCACCGACGGGCGGACTATTGGGTCTCGCCCTTGGTGACATGGAGGAAGACGCGCTCCAGCCCGACCTCGTCCTCATAGAACTCGACCAGACGCAAACCGTGGTGGACGAGAGCCTCGGGGATGAACGAGGGGTCGGTATCGTGACTCAGGAGACTGAGTTTGATGAGGTCCTCGGCGGCTTCGGCCTTGGCGATGCCCGGGGTCCCTCGGAGGAGTTCAATGGCCGCCTCCTGGCGGTCACGGACCCGGACCCAGTAGACCGCGGTGTCGCTGATTTGCTGGCGAGCGCCTTGGACGGGGCCGGCGTAGATCAGCTTGCCCTTTTCGATGATGGCGACGCGATTGCACAGGGTCTGCAGTTCGCTGAGGATGTGGGAGGAGATGATGATCGTCTTCCCCATGCGCTGGAGTTCCTGGAGAATCGCCATCATCTCGATGCGAGCGCGCGGGTCGAGCCCACTGGCGGGTTCATCGAGGAGGAGGAGCCTGGGGTCGTGGATCAGCACGCGCGCCAGTCCCAGCCGTTGCTGCATGCCCCGGCTCAGGGCGCCGATCAGCGTTCCCCGCTTCTCGGTGAGCCCGACCAACTCGAGGACGTCCGCCACGGTCTTCTCACGTTGGGCGGAAGAGATTCGGTAGCAGGCGCCGAAGAAATCCAGGTACTCGGTGACCTCCATGTCTTTGTACACGCCGAAGAAATCGGGCATGTACCCGATGATGTGGCGTACCGCGTCGGAGTCGCGGACCACATCGTGACCGAACACGGTGGCGGAACCCGAGGACGGGGAGAGGAAGGTCGCGAGGATCCGGAGGGTGGTGGTCTTGCCCGCGCCATTGGAACCGATGAACCCGAAGAGATCCCCCTGGTTCACGGTGAGGTTCAACGCGCTCAGCGCGACCAGTGGACCATAAACGCGGGTGAGGCCGGTGGCCTGGACGGCGGTGACGGGTGGTGCGTTCATGGGTGTTCTGGCCTGGTGCGGGAGCGCGGATCAACGCGTCGTGGTGACGGGGAGCGCAACACGAAGCGCGGTGTCCCGGACGAGGCGTCGAGGCGTGAACCGGTTCAGAGCGGGGGCAATCGATTGTCCGGGGGCCCAGGCGAAGAGCACGGCCTCCCCCCGGTCGAGCAGATGATTGAGGTCGAAGGCCGACGGAGGCGAGAATCCTGAGTCGACCAAGTTCGGCGCCGCGGTGTTCACGTGGGCCGAAAGCGAGGCCATCATCACTCCTTCCAGCCCCCGAGGGAGTTGTCCGGAGCCCTGGCTGCCGAACGCCTGACGTCGCTGTCGCACGGTCGCGAGCGTCGTCTCGCGGGTGGCCAGGAAGTCATCAAGGGTGAGAGCTGCCGCGGGGGCAAGGTCCCTATTCAGCGTCCCGCCGGCGGGCAGCGGTCCGAGGTCATAGAATCGGTCGCCAACGACCAACCTGAGGCCTTCAAAATTGAGCTTGGAAAGGTTGGAGAGCGTGATGCTGCCCGGCGTGGTGCCGGCGGCGCCGGTCACGCTGCCCGTCAGCAGCACGGGGCTGAGGTCGAGCCAGTCGCTGGCGTAGAGTTGGTTCACCCACACTGGAACGTACGCTTCGGCTTGGATGCCCCGGGGCGGATGGACCAAGGACAAGCGCCCTGCGTCGGTGCGCCCGAAGCCGCCGGGCTGGAACTCGCCACGGAGGGTGACGAACGGCATGTCGCTGGCCATGCGGTAGCGAGCATTGGCAGGCGAGTAGATGGACACCCAGGTCCGACCGCGCAAGGCGACGCCGTCCGCGCGGGGCAGTTGATCGACCACCTGCAATTCGTTCCACTCGAGATCGCCCGCGCGGAGACGGTAGCCGATGAAGTAGATCAGGCCGGAAAAAACGACGACGTATACCGGGAAGGTGACCCAGGTCCACATCTGCCGACCGGTTCGTTTGAGGATCCACTGATCGAAAGGCCCAATCACCACGAGATAGACCACCAGCAGCAGCAGCAGCGCCGCGACCGGCAGTTTGCGCACCTGCCGGCTGTCCAGCATTGCTCCGAAGATCCCGTCGATGCTGGTGCCATCGCGGATGGACTCGGCATTGGCGAGCAACTCCGGCGGGACGCCCATCAGCTTGGCCCAGAACCAGGAGCGGTTCTTCCAGCTACGGAACGGTTCACGCTCGGGGCTGAAGGCGAGGACCGTGAGAGTGCCCTGCCCGCGTGGTGCGCTTTGGATGAGGGGCAAGTCGCCGAGACTGAGGATCGTGTCCCCGTCCCGGACACGGCCGGTGATCACGGGCATCTCGGCGCGGTTGAACTCCTCCTGGGGCTGGATTTGGGTGAAGGGATCATTGGGGCTTATAACGGCCGTCACGGTTGGCCCCGGTGGGGTGGGTCGGGTGGGCCGGTTCGTGCGGCGCGGAGTGGTCCCCCGTCGGAGGGCCGAGGGGAGCTGCAGGGCGCGTTTTCCGCTGACCAGCCAGCGCTCGAAGCTTCCTTCGAGGGGGCGGGTGACCAGGGTTTCGGGGATGAAGGGCAGGAGGCCGCGGAGCCAGGGCAGCGCAGCCAGGTCGCCCGGTTGCTCGATGCCCAGGATCAGGTGTCCTCCCTGGTGCAGCCAGGCGAGCAGCGCCTCCACGGCTTCCGGCTTCAGATCCGCGGCTTTCTCCGAATTCAGGTAGCATGCCGTCAGGGCTTCGAGAGCGATCGGATTGGCGGGCAGGTATTCGGATTGGAGTCTGACGACCGTTGGCAGGAATTCCGGCGCGCGGTCCTTGGGCTCGGGCAGGGAAGGGAGTCCCCCGAAGGTTCGGGGGAGGGCGCCGAGGACGGGGATCTGCGCCGCGATGTCGCGGGGAGCGAGGTTGACGCGTTCGCCCACCACCTTGCCGGACGCATCCCGCAGGTGGGCCTCCCAGCGGGCGTAGCGGCCGCTCGCGGAGAAGACAGGGATCACGACCCGTTTGCGCGTCCCGGTCGGAAGCTCCAGCGTGAACGACCGCCGCCGAGCATCCAGGTCGCCCTCGGGTGCGAAGGAGACCAGTCCGGTGAAGGTCGGGCCATCGTTTTGAACCTCGAAGGCCACGGGGAACCAATGCCCTTCGCGGACGCGGTCGTCGAAACCGACGAACACATCGAACTGGAGCTCCGCGTGGAGGGGGAGGGCCCCGAGGCTGACCCACAGGGCAACCAGCCAGGGCCAGCGGGTCGCCGCTCGCTCGTTGCGGGCGGGATGCCTCCGGATTCCTGGTGAGCGGGGGATCATGCGGAACTCGCCCCTCCGGATTCAGCCGCCGATGAGCAACTCGGGGCGCTCCGCGTCCTGGCCGCGCTTGAACCGGGGGAAGGCCTTCAGAGATATCGAAAGCGCGATGGTAAAGTCGTCATCGTCCCGGTTCTCCCGCCAGCGAAGGGTGAGAGCCGCGGTCAGGCTCCGGAGATCGCGGTAAACGGTGTAGTACTGCTCCTGAAGGACGGCGTCGCGGATTTCGTAGTAATGCGAGGTGCGGAACCCCCAGTTTTCGCTGAAGCGAAGGTACAGGCGCGTTCCGAGCAGGTTCCCGCCACGTCCCAATGCCGCGTCGTCGTGAGTGTATCGGTGCGTGACACCCAGCGACCAATCCGATCCGGGCTTGAAGATCGCGGAGGTTTGCGATTCCCGCATGATCCCCTCGTTCGGATCCACGCGGACCTCGGAGTTCATCGTCAACCAGCGCCGCGGTTTGAAGTCCGCCTCGGAGTAAACGTCGCTGAAGGTGCCCTGGTCGCCGCGCGGATCCAGCCGCCAGTCGGTGATGACCGCCCAATCCAGCAAGTCCTCGACGCGTCCGTCCCGCTTGGTCTGCAGTTTGTTGCGGATTCCGAGTCGGAGCGCGTTCTGGCTGTCGATCGAATCGATGGAGTTGTAGTCGGGATAGTTCAGCGGCAGGAGCCGGAGGCTGGGCAGTTCGGTGTCGAATTGGGGCAGTTCGAGGGGGCGGGCGCTGGGCTCCGGGGTGTAAGCGTAGTTGAGGGATGGCTCGACGATGTGCCGGAGCCCGTCCACATCCCAGAAACGGCTGGTCGCGTTGGCTTTCAGGCGGCTCGCCTTCAAGGAAACCTCGGCCCCGGTGTTGAAGACCGCGCGCGTCTCGGAGTCGAGTGTGGACCAACCGTCGCTGTGGGTGTCGCCGTAGTACGTCACCCGCCCGGCCACCCGGGGTGTGACGTTCAACCAGCCGAAGAACGTCTTCGGGAGGAGGAACTGGTGGAAAGTGTCGGCGCGAAACGCGGAGTAGTCGTTGGTCGACGCCCCTTCCGCGTAGCGATGCTGGAACCAGCCGGCTGAATTTTCTCCCTCGTAGTAAACCGGCGAATTCCCGAGTTGCTGGCGGTGGGCCGACAGCTTCACGTCCGGCAGACGTTCCACCGTTTCGAAGAAATCGTTGACCTGGGCGCGCGCCAGGGTGTTGAGCGTGAAGTCGGGCCAGGCCTGCTCGATCTCGAGGAACGACTGGGGCAGGGGGTTGTGCCGGTACTCGTCCTCGAAGAAATCGCGGATCACCCAGAGGTCCGACTGCTGGCGAAGCACTGCGGTGGCGGTGAGTCCTGGCCTGAGGCTGACCTGGTGGTCGAAGCTGATCCGCTCGCGCTGGGGGTCGATTTCCGAGCCGGTGATCGGATCATCGCCCGGGCGCTCGTCGGCAATCCAGTAGCCGGTCAGTTGGCCGCGTCCGACTCCGGGGAGATCGTACTTGATCCCGGGACCGAGGCCCACTCCGCGGCGGGAGAAGGGGTCGGCGTGGATCGCGGCGGTGACGTTCGTGGCGACGTCGAACTCGAAGGCGGCGCGGAGGTACGCGCCGTAGAGGCTTCGGTAGCCAGGGGTGAGCACCCAGCGGGTCGGGTGGCGGGTGAGGTGCTTGGTATAGTACGGGAACCAGAACACGGGCGTGTCCCGGATGTACAAGGTGGCGTCCCGTGCGGTCACCCGCCGGTCGCCGCGAATCTTCAGGGACCTGGCCCGGATGCGATAGCCGGGCTCGGCCAGGTCGTCCGTGGTGACGAAGGAATTGGTGAGGGCGACCACCCGGTCGGTGCCGATGGGCTCCAGGGTCATGGCGCGCTCCCCCCCGATGAATGCCGGAGGGACGCCCAGCTTGAAATCCTCCGCCTGCATGGCGCCGGAACGGAAGTTGTACCGCAGGGCCTGACCGATCCACGTCTGGCCGCCGCGGACGAGGCTGACGCCGCCCTCCGCCAGGGCTTCCCCGGTGGCCTGGTCCATTTGGATCCGCTGGGCGGTCAAGGTCGCGTCCTGAAACAGCAACTGGACCCCGTTGGTCGCACTCGCCGTTCCCGTCGCGATGTCGTAGTCGAACCGGGAATCCGGATTGAGGGCCCGCAGTTCCAGCGTTTCGAGGTCGTCGGCCTCCCCGTCCTGATCCTCGCTCCCGAGGGCTGGGCTCGGGCGTGCGCTTGTGGGGTCCGTGACCGCAGGCCGGGGCGACACCGTCCCGGCAGCCCCCTCGGCTGCCTCGGCGGGCACTCCGCAGAGCAGCGCGAGCAGCATGAGGGACGCAGGGGAGCGGTTCATTGGCCGCCGCCAGCGAACCACATCGGCAGAGGGAGTGCCAAGGGACGAATAAACGGGAACTGCTAGCCGGTGCGGCGCACGCGCCGTCTCGGCGGCTGCCTCGGTGCCGTCGTCGCGGGCGGGGGAGCGTCAGTTCACCGCGGGACGCAGCACCACGTTGCGGTAGTCCACGGCCTCGTGGTCACCTTGGAGATAGATGGGCCCGGGCTTGGATTCGTCGGACCAGAGCGCGCCGCCGGTGCAGCCCAGGAGGGGTTGGTTGTCGATGATCTTCACGCCGTTGAGCACCACGGTCACGTGGCGTTTGACGAGCGTGATATCGAACGACTGCCATTCGCCAGGGGCCTTGGCCGGATTCGAGGTCGGGGTGATGCGGCTATAAACGCCGCCCACGCCGTGCGAGTTGGGGGGATGTCCGAACGAATCGGCGACCTGCACCTCGTAGATGCCCCGGAGGTAGACGCCGCTGTTGCCCTTGGGCGGGATCTTCGCTTCGAGCTTGAGGTTGAAGTCCTCGAACTCCCGGTCGGTGCGCAGGTTTCCGTAGTGCTTCCCGGTGCTCTTGTCCGGACGGTTGATGAGGTTCCCTCCCTCGATGCTCCAACCGTTGGCGGCGCCGGACTCGATCAACCGCCAACCGGTGAGATCCCGTCCGTTGAGCAAGGGGATCGGCTCGCCGTACTTGACCGTCGACAGGTCAGGCTTCGGGGGGAGGGCGGGGATGCGCTGACCCGAGAATTCATTTTGGGTGACCCCCTCTCCATTCTCCTGGGGGTTGAACTGGGTGAGATCCAAGCGGTTCCCGTCGAGGCGCGCAGTGAGCAGTTCGGTGAACTGCTGGGTTCGGGTGTTTCCGGCGGCGTCCTTCCGCTTCACCTCGCGGGTACGGGTCACGTTCAGGGTTTCACCGGTGAAGAACACGCTCGAGACCGGGACCACGCTACCTCCACCCCACAGGATCGACGCATCGTACCAGCCGCTCTCTTTGCGGACTTCCAGCCAACCCGCCCCGCCACCCGGGATCGTCAGTGCCCAACGGCCGAGGAAACCATCGTTGGCGGTGGAAGCGAGGGAGGCCAGGGCGAGGACCGAGGCCAGGAGGGTGGATCGCGCAGGTAGAAGCTGGTAGAACGATTTCATGGGTACCCTGAAGAGAGCTGGAGCGGGCGAAGGGAATCGAACCCTCATGACCAGCTTGGAAGGCTGGAGCTTTACCACTAAGCTACGCCCGCATCCCGATCGTCGAGAGAGGCTGGACTGCGGCGCTTGCGTTGTCAATTCACCACCCCGTAACCTGCCTGCATGTCCGACCTGCTGCTGCGCGGCGGCCGCGTCATCGACCCCGCCCGCCGCCTCGATGCCACCCGGGATTTGCTCGTGAGGAACGGCAGGGTGCAGGCCATGGAGACGGACCTGAGCGGGCATCCCGAGGCGCAGGGCGTTCCGGTGGTGGAACTGGGAGGGTTGGTCGTGACCCCGGGTCTGATCGATATTCACGTCCACTTCCGGGAGCCCGGACAGACGTCGAAGGAGAGCATCCACACCGGTGCGCTTGGTGCGGCTCGGGGTGGGTTCACCTCGGTGGTCTGCATGCCCAACACCAAACCGGTCATCGACGACGCTGCCGTGGTGGGGTTGGTACGGAGCCGTGCCCAGGAGGCCTGCGTGCGGGTGTTCGTGGCCGGGGCCATCACCCATGATCTGGCCGGCGGGGAACTCTCCCCTATCGGGGCCCTGGCGAAGGCGGGAGTGGTGGCGATCACCGACGACGGCAAGTGTGTCCAGAACGGGGAGTTGATGCGTCGGGCTCTGGAGTACGCCCGGATGTTCGACCTCGTGGTGATGGACCACTGCCAGGACTACGCGTTGGTGACCGAGGGGGTCATGCACGAGGGCTACTGGAGCACGGTACTGGGTTTGCGCGGGTGGCCCGCGGTGGGGGAGGATGCGATTGTCGCCCGGAACATCCTGCTGGCGCGGTTGACCGGCACGCACATCCATTGTCAGCACATCAGTTCGCGGCGGAGCGTGGACTTGTTGCGCGCCGCCCGACAGGACGGGGTTCCGATCTCCGGGGAGGCCTGCCCCCATCATTTCACCCTGACCGACGCGGCGGTGGCCGGGAGTGCCAAGTTCTGGGGTGGGGATGGGGAGTCCTTGTTCGCGGCGACCCTGATGCCCGCCGGAGAGCGGCCGTGCTGGCCCTCCTACGACACGAACTTCAAAATGAATCCGCCGCTGCGTTCCGCCGAAGATCGCGCGGCGGTGGTCGCGGGACTCAAGGATGGGACGCTCGACCTGCTGGCGAGCGATCACGCTCCCCACTGCAACTACGAGAAGGACGTGGAGTTCGATTTCGCCCCCTTCGGGATCCTCGGTCTGGAGACCGAACTTGCCCTCTCCTTGACGGAACTTCACCACGCGGGCCACCTCCCGCTGGCCCGCGTGATCGAATTGTACACGGCCCGGCCCGCCGACCTCGTCCCGGTGGTCGCCGCTGAAACCGGTCAACGTCTTGGCACGATCGAGTTGGGCGGGGCGGCGGATCTGACGGTCATCGATCCCGACCTCAAGTGGACGTATGACGTCCGTCAGACGGCCAGTCGCTCGGCGAATTCCCCGTTCGACGGGTGGCGGCTCAAGGGCAAGGCGGTGGCCACGATATGTCGCGGCAACGTGGTCTGGAGCGAGTTGCCGGGTTTGACGGCGGTGAGCCGGTGAGGCGACGCCCCGCCTTTTAGCCGCCTTTTAGCCGCTTGCCGCCGCACGGCGGGAGGGGGGATGATCGGGCTCCCGGATGAAAACCAGTTCGAACCTCCTCGCGGTGGCGCTGTCCGCCGCCGCTCTGACGACCATGGCCGCCGACCAGCCCGGCTACACCGATACGCCCGTGATTACGGGGCAGAAATGGCGGGTTCACGATGCCGAGCGGCCGCAGCCGCGCCTCGTGACCCCGGCGAGCACCTTCAGCCATGGGGCGGGTGCGCCCTCTGACGCTGTCGTGCTGTTCAACGGCCAGGATCTCTCCCGTTGGACCAAGGACGGCGGGCCGGCTCCCTGGAAGGTCGAGAACGGCTACATGGAAGTGGTCGGCAAGAGCGGGAGCATCGAGACGAAGGACAAGTTCGGCAGCTTCCAGTTGCACCTCGAATTCGCCCCGGTCAACCCGCCGCGCGGCGATGGCCAGGCCCGCTGCAACAGCGGGATCTTCCTCCCCGGTCTCTACGAGATCCAGGTGCTCGACTCCTACCAGAACCCCACCTACGCGGATGGCACCCTTGGCTGCATCTACGGGCAGTGGCCGCCGCTGGCCAACGCCGCGAAGCCGCCGGGTGAATGGCAGAGCTACGACCTCATTTTCGAGGCCCCGAAGGTCGAGAACCGCAAAGTAGTCGTCCCCGCGTATGTCACCGTCATCGTGAATGGGGTCGTGGTGCAGCACCGCCAGGCCATCCTTGGCCCGGTCAGGCACCGTGAATTGGCGCACTACGAGGACGGGACCCCGACCACCGGCCCGATCGGGTTGCAGGATCACGGTGATCCCGCCCGCTTCCGCAACATCTGGATCCGTCCCCTGGGCGAGTACGACAAGCCCTGACGGTGCTCAGGTATCATCGCTGCTCACCCGCAGTGATCGAGCCTTGATTTCACACCCGAGGGAGCCTAGCGCTCTGGTCGTCCCTTAGCGGTGGTCCCGACTCCACGCTGCATGCACAAGAGCCTCTGCGACCATTGTTCCCAACCTCTGGAGTTTCCCGACGAGATGGCCGGCCAGGAGACGGCGTGCCCCTCCTGCGGGCGTCCAACGCTGCTCACATCGCCCTCGCCGTCGCGGATCCGGATTCCGAAGTTCGGGGTGACGCTCTCGGCGAAGACTCGTGAGCCCGGATCCTCACCCGTGGCGCCGCTGGCAAACCGCCTGATCGCCAATCTCGAAACGGTCCTGATTGGCAAGCGTCGCGAGATTCTCCTTACCCTGGTGGCGTACCTCGCGGAGGGACATGTCCTGCTCGAGGACGTCCCCGGGGTGGCCAAGACCATGTTGGCGCGGGCGCTGGCCCAAAGCGTCGGGTGCACGTTCAAGCGGTTGCAGTGCACCCCGGACCTGCTCCCGTCGGACATCACCGGGGCATCGATCTTCAACCCGAAGACGGCCGAGTTCGAGTTTCGGCCCGGCCCGCTGTTTGCCCAGATGATCCTGGCGGATGAGATTAACCGGGCGACACCGCGGGCGCAGTCCGCCCTGTTGGAGGCGATGGGGGAGCGGCAGGTCACGGCGGATGGGGTGAACTATCCGCTGCAGCGGCCCTTCTTCCTGATCGCCACCCAGAACCCGGTGGATCACGAAGGTACGTTCCCGCTGCCTGAAGCGCAGTTGGACCGCTTCCTGGTGCGTTTGAGCCTGGGGTATCCCGGTTTGGAGGACGAGGACCGGATGCTGGAGCGGCTGCAACTTCGTCACCCGATCGAGGCGGTCGAACCGGTGGCCTCCGCCGAGGAAATCATAGGTGCCCAGGACGCGGTGCGGGCGGTGCATGTGGACCCCAAGGTGCGCGAGTACGTGGCCCGGGTGGTCCGCGCCACGCGGGAGCACGATGCCGTGCGTCTGGGCGCGAGTCCCCGGGCGAGTCTCGCGCTCTTTCGGGCCGCCCAAGCGCTGGCGGCGATCCAGGGGTTCGACTTCGTGCTACCCGACGACGTGAAGGAGATCGCGCCGGTGGTGCTGGCGCACCGGCTCGTGCTCCGGCCGGAAAGCCGTCTCCGCAAGGCCACCGCCGCCGCGGTGGTGACGCAGGTGCTCGACCAGGTCCCGGTGCCCACCCTGCCTGCCGGGGGCGTCGGGCGATGAGGTGGTGGCTGGGAGCCCTGGGCGTCCTCGGGGTCGCCATCGCGCTGCGTCTCGAGTACGTGGTGTACGCGATGTACGCGTTGCTGGGGCTGCTGCTGGTGAGCCGGCATTGGGCGCTTCGGTGGACGCAGGGGATCGCGGTGGAGCGTGACTGCAGCCTCGAGACTGCCGAGATCGGAGATCGCGCTGCCGTGCGGGTGACCCTGCGGAACACCGGCCGGGGTCGGGTGCCATGGCTGTTGATCGAGGAATCCCTCCCTTTGGAGGCGCTCCGACAGCGTCCACCCAGGATCCGCACCACGTTTGCGGGGATTTCAGTCGCTGCGCTGCGGCCCGGTGAGGTCCGGGTCTTCGACTACGACGTCGAGTTTCGGATGCGTGGCTACTATCAGTTCGGCCCGGTCCTCCTGGAGAGCGGCGATCTGTTCGGGCTCCACCGCCGCTACCGGTTGGCATCGGAACCTTCCTTTGTCCTGGTTCGCCCGAGAGTGGTCCCGCTGCTCGGCTACGACCTGGCCTCGCGTCGCCCGATCGGCGAGGTCCGGCTACGGCACCGGTACTACGAGGATCCGACGCGGATTGCCGGGGTTCGACCGTACGAGAAGGGGGATCCGCTGAACCGGGTCCATTGGAGGGCGACGGCTCGCACGGGGACGCTGCACAGCAAAGTGTTCGACCCATCCTGCGTGGCGGGGGCCACCCTGTTGCTGGACTTTCATCGTGACGTCTATCTCAACCCCAGGCGTCCGCGGTTGACCACCGATCTGGCCCGCCGACTGCAGGCCGCCGGGGCCACGTCCATGGCGGATGACTTTGACGGCCCGGATGCGCCCTGGGTCG
>JBBQML010000026.1:0-16371 GCA_038328885.1 Verrucomicrobiota bacterium
GGGGGGTCGGGCGGCGGGCTGTTGGGTAGCGCGGGCCTGGGGACGGGAGGGTGTCGCCGCGCGGGGTGGCACATCCGCTGGTCTGGCCCCAACCGAGGGTTTGGTCGGCGGCGGGGCGGCGGCGGTGGGGCGATGGACGACCAATGGGCGCGGCGCGGAGGGGGCCACGGTGGGGGCGGGAGGCCTGGGCGAGGGGTTCCGGGGTGGGAGGCCAGGGCTGGGCGCAGGTGCCGCGGCCAGTGGCTTCGAGTCGGGCTGCTTCTTGCGGGCCGTTGGGACGGCCTTGGCGCTGGGCTTGGCGCTGGGCTTGGCGCTGGGCTTGGCGCTGGACTTGGCGGCGGGCTTGGGGGCGGGCTTGGGGGCGGGCTTGGGGGCAGCCTCGGGCCGGGGAGTCGGGGCTGGAAGTCGGGACGGGGGCGCGGCGGGGCGCGGCGGGGGAGCCTTACCCTTGGTTGTCGCCGGGATCGCCGTCGGGCGCTTGGAGGGCTTCTGGGCGGAGCTGGTCCGCTTGGGGCGCGTCGGTTTGATGGGCACGTTTTTCAGGTGCTGGAACGGTTCGGTGCGTCGCGTGGCTATCGCCTCAAACAGCCAGGGGGGGCCCGCGGGGGAGTGGGTCCGGTCCCTGGAATGCCGAACAACGCCCCGCGAATAGCCACGGCGGGCCAGCGGGTGCAAGCGCAAACGTTTCCGCAAACGTTTCCGCAAACGTTCCGCCGCGGGCTCCGCGCGAGGCCGCGAGGGGTGGAAACCCCCAAGGGCTGATCGACGGCCGGCCCGTCAACCCAGCCGCTTTTCCCAAGCCGCAAGCTGTCGGCGGACCTCAAGGGTGCCGGGGGCTCCGACGAGGTTGCGGCGCTGCAGTGCCGCCTCGAGATCGAACACTTCGAGCACCTCCGGCCCGAACCGGTCCGACACGCGCCTGAATTCATCCAGCGTGATGGCGTTCAGTGGTTTGCCGGCGTCCTCGGCCAGGGCGACCAGTTCGCCCACGACGTGGTGCGCCTGGCGGAACGGCAGGTTCTTGCGCACCAGGTAGTCGGCGAGGTCCGTGGCGAGGAGTTGGGGGTCGGCTGCGGCAGCGCGGCAGACCTCGGCCTTCACGGTGGTGTGATCGAGCATGGCGGCCATCAGCCGGCAGCAGGACCGTAGCGTGTCCGCGGTGTCGAAGAGTCGTTCCTTGTCCTCCTGGAGATCCCGGTTGTAGGTCATGGGCAGCCCCTGGAGCAGGGTCAGCAACGACATCAGGTTGCCGATCACCCGGCCCGACTTGCCGCGGGTCAGTTCGGCGATGTCGGGGTTCTTCTTCTGGGGCATGAGCGACGAGCCGGTGGTGTAGGCGTCGGCGATGCGTATGAAGTTGAACTCGCTGGTGGCCCACAGCACGACGTCCTCGGCCAGCCGGCTGAGGTGCACGGCCGCGAGCGCGGCGCTGGCGGCGAACTCGACGACGAAGTCCCGGTCGCTGACCCCGTCCATCGAATTCTGGGTGACGCGCGGCCGGCCGTGGTCGTCCACGAATCCGAGTTCGCGGGCGACGAACTCGCGGTCGAGGGGAAGGGTGCTGCCCGCGAGGGCTCCGGAACCGAGCGGACAGACGTTGGCCCGGCGGCGGCCGTCGGCGAAGCGGTCACGGTCGCGGGCGAACATCTCCACGTAGGCCAGCAGGTGATGGGCGAAGAGCACGGGTTGTCCGCGCTGGAGGTGGGTGTAGCCGGGCATCGGGACCTGGGGATGCCGCAGTCCGAGCCCCAGCAGGGATCGCTGCAGGCGGGCGAGGTCGGCGTCGGTGCCGTCGATCTCGTCCCGCAGCCACAGGCGCATGTCGAGGGCGACCTGGTCGTTGCGGGAGCGGGCGGTATGCAGCTTGGCGCCGGCCGGTACGCGGCGGGTTAATTCCGCCTCGAGGTTCATGTGGACATCCTCGAGCTCGGGCTTCCAGGTGAAGGACCCGGCTTCGATCTCGGTGCCGAGCTGCTCGAGGCCGCCCACGATCGCGTCGCATTCGGTCGCGGTAAGGATGCCGATGTGGGCGAGCATGCGGGCGTGGGCGATGGATCCACGGAGATCGTGACGCCAGAGCCGCCAGTCGAAGCTGATCGATTCCGAGAAGGCGGCCACGTCGTCGGCCGGGCCCCCGGCGAAGCGGCCGGAGCGGGAGGTGACCGGGGTGCCGGGACCGGGGGCGGGTTGGGGGCGGGGGGATGACTTCCGTTTCATGCGCGAAAGGGGCTGACGATGGCTGCCGGGCGGCGCCAAGTCACGTCGGCAGGAAAGGCGGAGAACGCACAGGGATGGAGAGGATCGACTGGATTGAGGAGGGCGTTGGGCTGGCCTGGCTTGGCCGGAGCCTGGGCCGGTGGATGGGCCTGTTCGTCCCAGCGGGGTTGTGTGGGTGCCGAGGCTGCGCTTTCTTTGTGGCGATGAACTCCCCACTTGGCACTCCATCTATCCATCCTTCTGGCGCCTCCGCTCCCCGTTCGAGCCCGAACCGGCGGCAGTTCCTGCAAACCACGGGTCGGGTCGCCGCGGTCTCCGCCCTGGCGGGGGTGGCCCTGCCGCATGTGCATGCCGTGGACAGCCAGACCGTCCAGGTGGCATTGATCGGGTGCGGTGGACGCGGCACCGGGGCGGCGTCCAATGCGTTGTCCACGCAGCAAGGTCCCGTCCGTCTGGTGGCCATGGCGGACGTTTTCGATCGGCGGTTGAAGTCCAGCCTTGAGAACCTGCAGCGCGAGCACACCGAGAAGGTGACGGTGCCGGACGACCGCAAGTTCATCGGGTTCGAGGCTTACAAGCACGCGATCGACTGTCTCAAGCCCGGGGATGTGGCGGTGTTCACGACGCCGCCCGCCTTTCGCTGGGTGCACTTCGGCTATGCCATCCAGAAGGGCATCAACGTCTTCATGGAGAAGCCGGTGACCGTGGATGGCCCCAGCACCCGGAAGATGCTCGCCCTGTCGGACGAGGCGGACAAGAAGGGCCTCAAGGTCGGGGTGGGGCTGATGGTCCGCCACTGCCGCGGCCGGCAGGAGCTCCTCAAGCGGATCCAGGACGGTGAGATCGGCGACCTGCTGTTTCTGCGGGGCTACCGCATGGGCGGGCCGGCCGGGAACACGGGGCCAAAGCCGGCGAACCTCAGCGAAACGATGTTCCAGATCCAGCGCTTCCACAGCTTCCTCTGGGCCAGCGGCGGGTTGTTCAGCGACTACAACATCCACCAGATCGACGAGCTTTGTTGGATGAAGGGCGAGTGGCCGATCAAGGCGCACGCCCTCGGAGGACGGCATTATCGAGGGGCGGCGGTGGACCAGAACTTCGACACCTATGCCATCGAGTACACTTTTGCCGACGGCACGAAGTTCTTCTTCAACGGCCGGAGCATCGGTGGCTGCAAGGACGAGTTCGCCAGCTACGTGCACGGCACGAAAGGCTCGGCGATTGTCTCCACCTCGATGCACACGCCCGGCAAGGTGCGGACCTTCAAGGGGCAGAACCTCACCCGCGACAACATGCTCTGGGCTTATCCGCAGCCGGAGAAGAGCCCTTACCAGCTCGAGTGGGACGACCTCATGCAGGCGATCCGGGAGAACAAGCCCTACAATGAGGCCCGCCGGGGGGCCATCGGGAGCCTGGTGACGTCCATGGGTCGCATGGCGGCGCATACCGGGCAGGAGATCACCTATGACGAGATTCTGAACTCACCGCATGAGTTCGCGCCGACAGTGGAGCAGTTGACGGCGGACGGGCCGGCGCCGGTGGTGGCCGATGCCAACGGGCGCTATCCGCAGCCGGAACCCGGCGTGAAGAAAGACCGCGAGTACTGAAGCTTGCGAATACCGGTTCGCCTCACTCCGGGCGGAGGTCCGCCCGGTCCTTCACCGCCGCGAGCATTGTTTCCCAGTGCGACCGCAGGAAGGGGGGATCCTGGAGGCTGTCCCGGACATAGCCACGGTCGGCCCGATTCAGGTCGAGGACCGCGGTGATCCTTTCCTCCTGGTACCAGCCCGCCTCGGCGAGGGGCAGGCCATGGGGTTCGCGGATGAAGGACTGCCGGCTGGACGTCTGTTGTCCATCGGGGGATTGCCCGATCGTGTTCGCGACGCAGTGGAAGATGCGGCTGTTGGGACCGACCGGTTGCTGGGCGCGGCCGGTGTTCACTCCTCGCCCATCAGGTGCTCGAGGACCAGTTGGTCGAGGTCCTGGTAGTTGCGGTCGGCGATCAGGGCCTGGGCCGCGGATTCGTCGAAGGTGCGCGCCTTCTCGACGAGGCGCTCGAAGGTGCGCTTGCTGTTGATCAGGTGGCGCATCCAGTGCTCGACCTTCGTGGGGCGGAAGGGATGGACGTCGAAGGCGACGAATTCGCCCTTCTTGCCGTAGCCATTTCGTTCGAGGGCGCGGACCTGGTTGAACGCGACGCGGAGGTTGGCGCTGCCGAAGGGCTTGTCCTGGTCGAACTTCAGGCCGTTCTGGTCGTTGAGGTGGATCGACCAGAGTTTTCCGAAGGCGCAGGCGAAATCGATCTCATCCGAGGGGTCGAGGCCGGCGAGGATGGCGTGGGCGGATTCGATAAGGCAGCCGACGCGCTTCGGGTCGGCGGTGAGGTTGGCGATCGCGAGGGCATGCCCGATGGTCGGGATGTAGGCGTGGTCCATCGGCTCGTTGGGCTTGGGCTCGATGGCGATCCGGACCTTCTTGTCGTGGGCCAGCATGGCGTCGATGGCCTCGACGAGGTAGTCCATGCACTTCCGGGCGTTCTTGGATTCGCGGATGTAGGAGCCTTCGCGGGCGAGCCAGAGGACAAGGAGGTTGCAGCCGACGGCCTTGCCGATGTCGATGCAGCGCTTGGAGCGGTTGATGGCGTACTGGCGGCACTTCTTGTCGTTGCTGGTATAGGCGCCGTCGATGGTCATCGGGCTGAACCAGAGGCGCGGGGCGACGATCTCGGCCACGATGCCGGCGTCCTTCAGTCGTTTGCCCGTTTCGCGGGCTTCCTTGAGGATCTGGAGCTCCGATTTGCTATCGATGTCGGGAACGACATCATCGTCGTGAAACATCATCGCCTCGAAGCCGGCTTCCTTCAGTTGCTGGAGTTTCCAGCCGAAGGTTTGCGGGGGGCGGACGGGGGGACCGTAGGGGTCTTGTCCCTCGCTCAGGTTCCAGGGGCCGAAGCAATACCGGTAGGATTGTGGCGCTGCCATACGTGGTGAAAGGAGTGTAAGCGACGCGGGGTTCAGGCGGGAGAAAATTCTCACGGGGCGTCCAGGGTGCGGAGCGTGCGCGTCCGTTGGACGAACCGGAGGGCACCCCGGGCGACCAGGGCCAGCGCGGCGAGGTGGTAGCCGCTGAGGGGACCGGGTCACAGCGGGGGGGTCAGTCCCACATATTGACTCAACGGGCCCGTGCTCTCAGGCTTTGGCCCATGGCGAGGAAGCTCCGCATCGAGTATCCCGGTGCCGTGTACCACGTGATGAGCCGCGGGAACCGTCGCGAGGCGATCTTCCACGAGGACCGTGATCGCGAGTTTTTCCTAGAGACGCTCGCTGAAGCCTGCGCCAAGACCGATTGGCAGGTGCAGGCTTATTGCCTGATGGGCAACCATTTTCATCTCGTGGTTCTGACGCCGCAGGGGAATCTGGTGGGTGGGATGAAGTGGATGCTCGGCACCTACACCAGTCGGTTCAACCGGCAGCACAAGCTGGTTGGCCACTTGTTCAGCGGCCGTTACAGGGCCTTGGTCGTGGACGCAAGCAGCCCCGGCTACTTGCGCACCGTCAGCGAATACGTGCATCTGAATCCGGTGCGGGCAAAGTTGCTCCGCTCCGACGAACCACTGCGGGTGTATCCGTGGAGCAGTTACCCGCGGTACCTGGAGCCGCCGGGCCGGCGTCCTTCCTGGCTGCGAGTCGAGCGGGTCCTCGGCGAGATGGGGATTCCGAGGGATAGCGTGGGGGGACGGAAGCGGTTGGAGCGGGTGATGGAGGAAAGGCGGCGGCAGGACGATCCGGAGGCCTTTGACCATATTCGGGGCGGTTGGTGCCTGGGCGAGGAGGCCTTTCGGAAGGAATTGCTGGCGCAAGTGGAGGAACGGCGCGGGGCTTCGCATTACGGAGTGGAGCTACAGGAAAGCTCGATCGAGAAGGCGCAGCGGTTGGTAAGGCAAGGACTCCAAGAGTTGGGCTGGAACGAGGCGGAGTTCACTGACCGTCCGAAGGGCGATCGAGCAAAGCTGGGACTGGCAATCAAGCTGCGGGCCGAGACGACGATGACCCTCCAGTGGATTGCGGACAGGCTGCAGATGGGGACCGCTTCGAGCCTGTCGAACCTGCTGTCAGCGCAGAGAGTGGAAGCGCTTAGAATCTGTGGGACTGACCCCGATCGTTGACTTGAGAATATGTGGGACTGACCCCGAGCGTTCTGTTGGCAGGGCAGCGGCGGGCGGGGAATGCCAAGCAATGTGTGGGACTGACCCCTTGCCTTTGACCCGTTGCCTTGTGACGTTCGGTTCCGGCGCCGCGCCTCACTCGACGCGCAGCTGGCTGACTTCACGCCGGCCGTCCCTTTCCGGCGCATCGATCGCGAGCCGGAAGGGCCGCTGCTCGCCGGTCGGATCCACCAAGGCAAGGGCCAGACCGTAGGTTCCGACCTTGAGCGTGGTGGGGAGAGTCATCGCCTCGCTGAGGTCGTGTTGGCCAGGCAGCCACTGGCGCGGATCGGCCTGACCGTCAGCCGTGCACGCGGGCTGGCCGGCACCATCCAGCAGGGAGAAGCGGAGCCGGTAGGGCCGATGGAGTTTGCCCACGCCAACGTTGGCCCACTTCATCTCCAAGTGCAGAGCCGTGCCGGGCTGGACGACTCTCTCGTGCGACAACTCGCGCAGGACGAAGCGGGCGCCGGCCAGACGGGCGAGTCGCTCCAGCTGCGGCATGGCTTCGGGCGGCACGCGACCGATGTTGTCGTTGATCAGGTGGACGTGGTTGCTGAGCATGAAGTTCACCGCCGCGTCGAAGGACCATTGGCGGGACTGCAGATAGGCGTAGTCGCCGAACCACTCAAACACCACGGGCTTGCGCTTCCAGGTGTCACCCATCCCCGCCACTTCCGCGTATTTCTTGGAGCCGATCCAGTTCTGCTCGTGCCAGGGCGAGCCGACGCCGTCGCGGCGGAACCCCGTCCCCCGCGCCAGCGCGTAGTTCAGCACCTCGGCATCGTCGGACATGAAGACCAGGGGCGTCTTCTGGAACGCGTTCAGGTAGAGATCGACGATCCGCTTCCGCACCGCGACGGGGGCGGGATGCTTCGTGTGCCATTCGCCCCAGACGCCGTAGGATCCGATGTCGAGGAACTCCACGTCCGCGCGGCCGTCGTAGCGCGCGCCGAGCGCCGCGAGAAATGCCCCGTGCTTCCGGAGATAGATCGGGTCGGAGTAGTCGGGCTCGAGCCGCGGAATCCGCTGCCCGCCGCTCGTGGGATCATCGCCGCCCGCGACATACTCGAAGCTCCGGCAGCCCGCGTCGAACAGCCACTTCGGCGAAGTGTAATAGCCGCTGCTATGCGCGTTGCACGTCATCACGCGCATCGACACGGCCGCGCCCCGCGGCTTCCAGGCGGCGAGCACGTCGTCGATGAGTCTCCAGTTGTAGTCGCCTTCGCGGGGCTCGACCTCGGCCCAGTTGAAGCGGACATACACCACCGAACAGGGAAACCGCGGCTCGCCCCGTGGGCTCCGACTCTGGCTCATCCACCCCTGCCCGGGATTGGCGAACAGGGTGTCCACCTCGCGGAACTGCCACCGGACCAGGCTGGGGTCGGTGGCCGTGGCCCGAGTGCCGCCCAGAAGCAGGACGGCAGCCAGCACCAGCGCCTCGAAAACACCCCTCCCAACGCAGGCGCCGACCCGGGGAAGCCGGCTCTCCCCGGGTTTCGTGGATGGTTCGAGCCTCCTCACGCCGATTCCCACGCTTCTGCGACGGACTTCCAGAGCCTCATGGGGTCCCCTCTCTCCCGATACATCCGGACCAGGGTCGCGATCCAACCCGAGCCACCGACGCGATCTCGAGCCGGTCAAAGCGACCACCCCTTGCGGTATTCCCGGTGGAGTAGGTTGCTGGCGGGAACTGAGTTCAGAATCTTGCCGCTCAGCGTGTCGTAATCAATCGGGCCCTCCACCAACGTCGCCAGGTTGGCCAGTTGGGCCAGTTCCGTGAGTGGACCGCCAATGTCGAAACTCGAGAAGGCCTTCCCGTTGCCTTTGCACGCCTCGATCCATTCCCATTGGTGGTTCTTGACCCGCGGCAGGGACTCCCCCGGCCCCCCCTTGAAGTCTTCGAACCGATTCTCGGGCAGCAGCACGTAATTGGCATTCCAGGGATTGTCCGAATAGATCGAACCCTTGGATCCGACCAGGAGATCTCCCCAACCGCCTTGTTTGTATCCCAGCATCAGCGCCTCGGGTGGCTTTTCCTTCGCGTACCAGGTCAGCTTCACCGGAGGCAATGCCCCGCGTGTGGGCAACTCCATTACCACCTTCGACGAGGTGGGATACCCTTCCGCATCCGCCTCGGAGGGCCAGGCCTGGAATCGGATGACCACCTTGCCGGCACCGGGATTCATCGACTTCTGCCAGAGTTGCTCCAGGTGAAGCGCACGAAACATGATGTTGGCGGTGTGGCAGGCAAAATCGCCCACGATCCCGCTCCCAAACGCACGCCAGGCACGCCAACTCGCGGGCACGTAGGCGGGGCTGTAAGGACGGCTCTCCGCCGGTCCAAGCCACAAATCCCAATTCAGGCCCTCCGGAACCGGGGGGCTGTCCGTCGGACGCTGCATCGGGCCATTCCCGCCATCAAACCAGACGTGCGCCTCGCGGACCTCCCCAATGACACCTCCCCATACCAGCTCAACGGCCCGGCGGAGGCGACCCTCCGCGGAACCCTGGTTTCCCATCTGAGTGACCACCTTGTGCTGCGCAGCGGTCTCCCGCATGACACGTGCCTCATGGACGGTTCGCGTCAGCGGCTTCTCACAGTACACATGCTTCCCCAACTTCATCGCCGCAACCGCAGCGACGGCATGCGTGTGGTCGGGCGTCGCAACCAGGACCGCATCAATCTGATTCCCCATCTCATCAAACATCTTACGGAAGTCCTGATACGGTTTCGCCCCCGGATGCTTCTGGTAGATGTCACCCGCCCGTCTGGCATCCACGTCGCAGAGGGCGACGAGATTGTTGCCCATGCCGTGAAATGCATCGAGACTGCCCCGGCCCTGGCCGCCGACGCCGATCCCGGCAATGTTGAGCTTGCTGTTGGCCTCGTAGGCGAACGCAAGCCTGCTGTTGCGGAGGATTAGAATTCCCGCTCCGGCGGTTGCCGACTTCCGGAGGAAGCCGCGGCGGTTGGCAGGGGTCTTCATGGCACAAAGGGAAATCGCCGGCTTGCCGTGGTCATGCTCCAACGCTATCTCCCAGGCACTCAGGGGACAATGAAAATGCGGCTCCATGGTCATCGGTGAGGATGAGCAGGAAGTTCGGACGCTGCGCGACGAGGGATGGGCCGCCGAGGAGCAGGAGATACGCGAGGATGGCCGCGAGGCGGTTCAGGGAGAGTGTCCTCGGGCATAATCCGCGCCGGTAAGGCTTCTCAGGACGGAGTCCTGCCAGGCGCTGAGCCGGGCCTGGAGCGTCTTGGCGACGGCGGGTGGCTGCTCGAGGATGTTCGTCGTCTCCGCCGGATCGGCCTCGAGATCGAAGAGTTCGCGCTTCGGCTCGCCGTTGACGGTGTCGTGAAGGACGAGCTTGAACCGGCCCTCGGTGATGGCGCGCGGGCCACGGGTGTCCGCAGCGGTGAGCGGGGGGTGATGGAAATTGGTGAAATCGCGCGTGGCTTTGCCGCCCATGAGTTTCGCGAGCGGAGTGGTGCCTGCCTGGAACTCAGGCGCGATGTAGGGCTGCGGCTTCGTTCCCGCAAAGCGCGCGGTATTGTACTCCCAGAAGCAGAGCGCCGTGGGGCGTACGGAAACCACGCCATCGAGCAGGGGACCGAGGTCCATGCCGTCCAGCGGGCGCGGGGGCAGCGGTTGTCCCGCAATCGTGCAGAGTGTCGGCAGCAGGTCGCTGGTGCTGACGCGAAAGCGCGTCGTGGGTGGCTGCCGGATGCGCGCGGGCCATTCGGCGACACCGGGGACGAGCATGCCACCTTCATAGACCTGCCCTTTCATGCCCCGGTGGGGGAAGCCAAGCGCAGCATCAGCGGAGGTGCCGTTGTCACCGCAGTAAATCAGCAGCGTGTTTCCCCGCAGACCCTGCGCGGCGAGATGCCTCCGCAACATCCCGATGGCGCGGTCCAGATGGTGACCTCCTCCGGCCGCAGCGACCAACCGGGAGCGAAGGTACCCATGCGGTTCGGATGTCGCCCGGTGAGAACGCTCGCATGCGTGGGGGAACAGCTGGGATGCGCGGCTTAGAAGCGGTCGAACCGCAAACCCGCGGCCGCCATTTCGTCGAGTACCGGCGTCCTCACGTGCGGATGGCCGTGGTAGCCGGTCTCCTCCCAGCCGTGGTCGTCACCCATCATGAGGATGATGTTCGGGAGGGGATCGGCGGCGAGAATGGAGGGGGCATTGGGCTGGCCCGCCGCGTCGGCGTGGAGGCTCGCCACCCAAAGGAGGCCGAGAAGCAGGATGGAGGGACGTCCTCTCATGGGGATTCGACCAGGCAACTCTCATTCCGCTCGCCGATCCAGGAGGCCGATCTTCTCGAAGGGGACGGACCGGAAACCGGGCAGGCGTTTGAAGACCTCGGCGTCCGGGCGCAATCGAAAGTCGCCGCGGGAGGCATCGGTGAAACCAGGGTCCGTATCCGTCACCCACAACTCCCCGGCGTCGGAGTTCCAGTTGCCCCCGGTGGCCTCGCCGCAGCGGACCAACACGTTGTTCCTGGCCCGGTTCACGCGCGGTTGGCCCGGCTGTGGTCTCATGAATCCTACCAGTTCGGGGTAACGCGTCGTGAACGGAGGTTGCGTGATGTCCACCTCCTCGAGCAGCAACCGCTGCCAGTGACAATCGTGGCCGCCTTCGATCGTTTCCTTCCACAACGGATCGCCCCAGGGCGCCGAGCCGAGGGCCCGCCGGCACTCGATGAAGAGATTGTTCTCGGCACGGATATCGTGTCCGCCATGCGAAAACACCGTGCCGAAACTGCCTCGGCCCGGATAACCGCAGCGCAGGAAGACGTTCCCGAAGACCAGGTCTCCGCCGTCACCATCGTCGAAGTAGATGGCGGCGGTGCCGTGCCCCATGGGGCTGCCAATGTCGCGCCAGAGATTGTACCGGATCACGTTGCCCCGGCACGAAGGGTTGCGCCCCTTGTAGAGTGCGCCCGCGTCGTCGGTCTCGGTCACCACGTTCCGCACGACGTTGTACTCGAAAACATGATCGTTGCCCTGGATCGCGACGGCCTGGTGGGGCGCATCGTGGATCAGATTGTGCGCGGCCAGATTTCCGACGCCACCCAGGATCAAACCGTACGCGGAGGTCAGTTGGTGACGGGAAAACTGCCAGATGTGGTTGTTGACGGCCTGGTGGCCTGCCGGCGTGAGGGTCCTGCGGTCACCCCCTTCGAGGACCACGCCGCCGGTCCCGGTGTCGTGAATGTCGCAGTCCTTGACCTGATGTCCGTGACCGCCCCGGACCATGATGCCGACCTGGCGCACGTTGCGTACCTGGCAGCCCAGGAGGGCGTTGCTGCGTCCGCCGGAGATCTCGATCCCGTCGCCCAACCCGGCTTCCACGCTGAATCCGCGCAGCGTGAGGTGCGAGGCTTCCTTCAGCGCCACCACCGGAGCGTTGAGCGTGGAGAGGACGACCCGTGAGTTCTTCAAGTCCGACGGCGGCCAGAAGTAGAGCAGGTCACCGGCTCGATCGACGTAGAACTCGCCGGGTTGGTCGAGTTCCTCGAGGAGGTTGAGGGCGCGGTAGCGGCGCGGCGACGGATTGCCTTGTTTGACGCCGTACAAGGAGGGTTTGGCGAGGGTGATGGAGCGTCCCTTGGAATCGATCGCCTTGACCCGGATCGTCTCTTCGTACCAGTCGAAACACCAGTAACCCTGGAGCCACACGCCGCGTGCGGCGCTCCATCGGCTGGGGCGGTCGCCCTCGTACTGGAACGTGCCGGGTCGATTCTCCTTCTCGCCCTCACGGGGAACGGAGCCCGAGTCAATGATCCGACTGATCGTTGCCCAGCCTTGGTTTGGCCAGCGGGCGACCGTCATCCGCTGGCCATTGAAGAACAGCTCGGGCGTTGCGGGAACCCCTCGGAACGAGTCCGCGTAGTCACCAAACCCACCGAGACCCAGGCCGCGAAGATCCGCCCGCACCACCTGGCCTCGTGCCGCCGGCTCCAGACGTTCGAGCAGGGCCGGGTCGGTGACGGGCTGAAACAGACTGGTGGCCACCGCGGCCCCCCCGCTCAGCCGAACGTCCTCGCCAGGGGCGGTCTGCCAAACCACCGGTGCAACCTCGGTCCCGGAGTCCTCGGGGCCGAGTTGAAGGCACGCCTCGAGGCGATAGGTACCGCCATGCACCACCACCGAGACGGGTTCCTTGCGTGGCTCGCCTGGAGCGAGCTGCCGGACCGCCTCCCGGGCGCGCGTCAGGGTCGCGAAAGGCCTCGCGGCGGAGCCCGGATCGGCGTCCCCGCCGGAGGGGGACACGTGAAACGTGGCACCCGGAAGCAGGATCGGGGTCAGCGCGATGGCAACGAAGGCGACGATCCAAGGCGGCGCGTGCATAGCGGCGACTGTGTCGACGTTGGACGGCCGACTCCATCCCCAAGCGGCCTGGTGACGGTCAAAAGTTGTTTTCGACGATCGGTCGGAAGGTCAGTTCGTGAACCACCACGTCCTCCGGCGCGGTCAGGCACTGCACGATCATCTGCGCCGCCGAGGCGGGTCGCAGATAGTCCGGTCGGGCGTTGGGTCGGAAGGTCGTGTCCACGCCTCCCGGATACACCCCCGTCACCTTCACCCCGACCAGCCTGGCTTCCTTGATCAGGCAGCCCGTGAAGCCGTGCAACGCCTGCTTCATGGTGGTGTAGACCGAATAGTTCTCCACGCGGGCGTGCACGATACTGCTGATGACGTTCACGATGTGGCCGCTCCGACGCGGCGCCATCTCCTTCAGCGCCTCGCGCGCCAGGAGAATGGGCGCGCGGACATTCACGGCGTAGGCGGCGTCCAGGTCCTCGGGGCTGACCTCCACGAGCGGGGTCTTCGCGCGGTTGAAGCCGGCATTGTTGATGAGCACATCGATCCGGCCGAGCGCCAGCCGGGCCGCGGTGAAGAGTTCGACCGGGGCACCGGCACTGCCCAGGTCGATCGCCAAGCCGTGGCAGCTCAACTCGCGCCGGAGCGTTTCCAAACGTTGGGGGTCCCGCCCGGTAACGAAAACGTCAAAGCCGCCCGCCTTCAGCTGACGCGCCACCTCCTGGCCAATACCACGGGTGGATCCGGTGATGAGTGCGGTTCGAGACACGGGAGCATTCAGGAATCACGGTTCGTTGCAGGCAAGCGATTCTGGCCTCCCAGGGGAACCGGGTCCCTCCGGGACCGTTCAGTACTTGGGCAGCACATTGACGATGCCCTCGTATACCGGGATCCGGTCCGGTCCGGCCTGGCGTGAGAGTCGGGTGAGTTCCCTTTCGAGCCGCTGTCGCTGGCGGGCGAACCGTGGATTGTCGGCCAGGTTGTGCTGTTCCAGAGGATCCTCGGTCAGATGGTACAGCTCGGGCTCGAAGCGGTCCGGGCTGCCGTCTCCGTGTGGGTACCGGATCCACTTCCACTCGGCCGTGCGGACGCCACGGACGTTCGGGGTGTAAGGGAACTGCCTCTCGAAGTTGTACTCGTAGAGGAACGACTCCCGCCACTTGGCGCGTCGGCCTTCGAGCAGCGGCTTCCAGGATTTGCCCGTGACGCCAGGCAACGGCCGGGCTCGGGCGATTTCGGCGAGGCTCGGCGCGAGGTCCAGGTTCAGCACGAGGTTGCTGATCAGCGTGCCCGGCCGGGCCAGCGGCGGATACCGGACCAGGAGCGGCACGCGAATGCTGTCCTCGTACATCGTCCGTTTGTCGACCCGGCCGTGTTCGCCGAGCACAAAGCCATTGTCGCTGGTGAAGACGATGACGGTCCGGTCGAGCTCGCCGGAGGCCTGCAGAGCCTCGTAGATGCGTCCGACACTCTCATCGACCGAAAGCAGCGTGGCGAGGTAGGCGCGCACGAAGGCATCGTACTGCTTCAAACCGTAGAGCGGCCCGCCGAGCCCGTGCCAGGTTGGATAGCTTTCCTTCAGCCACGAGGGCTTGCCGGGGGCGGCGTAATCGTCGGCGTTGGGTGGGCGCGGGATGGGCGTGGCATCGAGGGCCCGCTCAAACCGGGGCTCGGGCTGGATCGGCCCCCCATGCGGGGCCTTCTGACCGAGGATGAGCAGGAACGGCTTCGGGTGCCGCCGCCCCAGCCACGCCACCGCCTGGTCGGTGACGACGGTCGTGTAGTAACCAGGGATCTTGCGACGGACACCATCGACGTTGAACTCGTTGTCGAAGTAGTTCCCCTGCCCCCGGTGGCTGAACCAGTGATCGAAGCCCGGGCGCTGCTCGTCGTTGTCCTCGCCCATGTGCCACTTCCCGATGTAGGCGGTCTCGTAACCCGACTCCTTCAGGCGGCGGGGGTAGCTCGGGAGGTCGTTCGGGTATTCGGTGAAGTTGTTCTGCACCCCATGGCGCCGCGCATACAGGCCACTGAGGAGGGAGGCCCGGCTCGGGGAGCAGAGGGAGGTGGTGACGAAGGCGTTGACGAAGCGCGCGCCCTCGGCGGCCAGTCGGTCGATGTTCGGCGTGCGGAGCAGCGTGTTCCCCGCGCAACTCATCGCGTCCCACCGCTGGTCGTCCGTAAGAATGACCACGATATGAGGACGTGGAGGCGGGACGCGGGACGGCCCGGCACCGAAGCAGGACAAGGCGAACAGCGGCAGCAAGGCCCACCACCCCGTCAGCGCACGAGGACGGTTGTGGGTGGGGCACGCGCGGCGTGCTGGGGGAACACGCCCTCCGTTCCGGGTTTCCAGGGTCTCAGTCATGATCCAGAGGTTTGGGTTCTCCAGCCCGACAGGCGGTCGCCACCAGGCCGAGGAGAACGGCGAGCGCAACCGCCTGGCCCAGACTTCGGCTGGCGATGGGAGCAACCGGGGGCGTCGGTGCAGCAGACTTCACGAGCGATTGCCGGGGGTCGACCACCGTCCCGGCAGCCAACCACTGCATCGTCTTCCTCGTCAATCGACCTTTCGACCGCCGCAATAGTGTTCATTTCGGATTCCGCAGGCGGTCCATTGGAGGGTTCCGTTGCCTCGGGCGGGACAATGGGGTCAAGTCACAACATCAGGATGGCTTCGCGTCGGTTGCCGCGATTCACCACGTGATACCAGCCCCCTGCAACGACCACCCGGAGCTTCCGCGCCATGGCGGCAGAATTTCGATGGGCTCTCAGAAATATCAAATACCGAGACTTGACTCCATTGGCCCGTCAGCCCAGGAGCGGCGGGTGGAGGGGGCGTCTCGGGCGGCTAGCGCTCGAGCGGATTCCAGACTTTCGCGAAGCCGGTCGCTTCGAAATCCTTCACGTTCGCAGTGGCGAAGTCGGTGACGCCCAGCGCCTGGAGGCAGAGGGCGGTGCGGAGGTCGTAGATCCGGCGGCGGGGGAAGCCGCGGGTCGCGGCGGCCTTCCAGAGCGCGGCATGGAGGTCCCGGCTGCGGGGGGGAAGCCGATGACACGCCACCGCGGGTGTTGGCGGTAGCTTTGGATCACCGCCACCGCCACCGCCGGGCCGAGCGGTTCGGTGAGGACCGCGGGGTCCCGCAGGTGGAGGTAGACCTCGCTGAGCACGAACTCGCTGAGGGCCACGTCCTCGCGCGGTGAGAGCGATTCGAGAAAGGCTTTGGCCGCCGGATGGTGGGGGGACGCCTCGCTGAAGCTGTAGAGCAGGATGTTGGCGTCGACGGAGGTCACGGCGCGAGGGGGCTTCGGTTCTGCTCGTCGAAGGCTAGGTCACGCAGTTGCCCGGCAGTGAGGCCTTTCCAGCCGGCTCGGCGGGAGGTCGGCGGTTGCCACGGTTGGGAGGCGGGCGGGGTGTCGTCCACGTAGGTTTCCAGGAGGAGCTCAGCGCCGCGGCGGAAGGTCTCCGCCAGAGACCACTCGCGACGACGAGCGAACTCGCGGAGCTCCTCGGCGCACTCCAGGGGATCGGGCTCGAGGAGCACCCTGGGTTTACCGGGCGGTCAGGAGTGCTTCGCTGGCGAGGCGGCGGGTGATGAACTGTCGGAGCAAC
>JBBQML010000027.1:0-16312 GCA_038328885.1 Verrucomicrobiota bacterium
GGACTAGCCACCGAGCGCTCTACGGCGGATCTTATCGCTCAGACTGTTCTGATCAAGGAGATGGCAGCCCAGTTTGACACCAGCGGTAAGTACACGGTGGGGCGGATGATGGGTGTCCTGACCAACCTGTTTCCGGAAGGTATCGTCGCTGATGCCGGACAATCGCTCAAGGTGGGCACTCAGGATACTCCGCTTTTGAAATCAGGCAGCGCCGTTCTGAACCTGAATTTCAAGCAGCTGGACCTATTCACCGAGATCACACAAGGCTCGGTGGCGACCATTTTTGCCAAAAAAGGATCGGATTTCGTTCGAATTACCACGTCTCTCAAGAAGGAGGATGGCAGCCGCGCCATTGGAACCCTCCTCGACCCCGCTCATCCGGCCTACCGAGGACTGCTGGAGGGGAGATCTTTTGTGGGCAAAGCCAAGCTTTTTGGCAAAGACTTTATGACTCAGTACAATCCGATCAAGAGTCCAAGCGGCGAAGTCATTGGGATTTTTTTTATCGGCTTCGACATCAGCGAGCCTTTGCAGTCTTTGGCGAACGACATCAAGAAGATCAAGATCGGCGAAACGGGCTATGTTTATGTTTTGGACAGCCAAGGCAAATTCGTCATTCATCCGGCGAAAGAAGGCCAGAATGTTCTGGCCACCAAGGACGCCACCGGGCGGGAGATCTTCCGGGAAATCGTGACCATGAAAGAGGGGATTCTTCGTTACTCCTGGATTAACCTGGAGCTGGGTGAAACCCGGGCGCGAGACAAGATGGCGGTGCTTGCCTATTTCAAGGAATGGGATTGGATTATTGCCGCTGGCAGTTACACAAGCGAAATTTTCCTCGTAATCAGTTACATCAAACACGTCCTCACGATCACTTCCATCCTGGGGGCCCTTGTTATGAGTGTCTTGGCCTTCCTGATGATCCGCCAATCGTTCAAACCGATTGCAGTCATAGCCGGAAAGATGAGAGCGATTGGCCGGGGTGATGTCTCCAACAATCTGGACGGCTCTTTATGCGCCCGCAACGACGAAATCGGCCAACTCGGACAAGCCATGCAGGTGATGATTGAAAGTCTGCGCAAGCTTTTGCGCGAGGTTTCTGGCGGCGTGCAAACCCTCGCCGCCGCCGCCACTCAACTTTCCGCCGTCTCCAGTCAAACAGCCTCCGGCGTGAAATCCATGTCCGATAAAACGTCCACCGTGGCCGCCGCCGCTGAAGAGGCCAGCGCCAACACCAACTCCGTGGCCGCCGGCATCGAACAGGCCGCCACCAACCTCTCCTCCGTCGCCAGCGCCACTGAGGAAATGAGCGCCACCATTGGCGAAATCGCCGCCAACTCAGAAAAAGCCCGCGTCATCAGCCAGCAGGCCAGCTCGCAAGCCCAGTCCATCTCCACCCTCATGCAGCAGCTCGGACAAGCGGCCCGCGACATCGGCAAAGTAACCGAAACGATCACCGACATCTCCTCCCAAACCAACCTCCTGGCTCTCAACGCCACGATTGAGGCGGCGCGGGCCGGTGCGGCGGGCAAGGGCTTCGCCGTGGTGGCTAATGAAATTAAGGAGCTGGCCCGCCAGACGGCCACCGCCACGGAAGATATCAAGGCCAAGATCGCCGGCGTGCAATCCTCCGCCGGCAGCGCCATCACCGACATCGAGAAAATTTCCGGCGTGATTGCTGAAGTAGGGGCGATCGTCTCCAGCATTGCCGCCGCCATCGAAGAGCAGGCCACGGTCACCAAGGATGTGGCAGGCAATATCGCTCAGGCATCGTCCGGGGTGAAGGATTCCAATGAACGCGTGGCGCAGACGGCCTCGGTGTCGCAATTGATTGCCCGGGACATTGCCGGGATCAGCGCCGCGGTGGGCGACATTCGCCAGGGCGGCGAACAGGTGGAAGCCAGCGCGACGGAGCTTTCCAAGCTGGCCGAACAGCTCAAGGCGCTGGTGGGTCAGTTTAGAGTGGAGGCTCAGCCCACGAGAGCAGCGCCGCATCAAGCTCCCCATCCTCTCTCCGCGAGGAACGAGGAAAAAGGCAATGTGGTCAGACATTGACCTCCCACCGCCCTCACCGCCTCCACCAACCTCCATCCCAACTCCCTCGTCGCCACCGCCATCGTCCCGTCGCGTCCCCAAGCCCCGTACCGATCCACCATCTCCTCCCACTTCCGCCCCAGGATCTTCTCCGCCGCCCGCACAATCACCCCCCACTCCGGTCGCTCCAGGGGCTCGCCTCCCGAATCCTTCCTGCCTGACCGCCCGGGGTCCTCGCCGGGCCCACGGGGTCACCGGCCCACGGGGTCAGTCCCGACAATTGGCAACATGCCATTCCTCAACTTCCAACCGCGAACCGTGCATCGCGGTGGGCGCAGACCCGGACAGGAGGACGGGAGCCACCGATTACCCGGACTGACCCCGTTCCCCGGAGCGCCGGCGTCCGGCTTCCACCGGGTGCTTGAGCCGTAGCCGCCGAGGTGACGAGGCGCCATCTTCGCCTGTCCAAGTGGCACGGGGATCCGCACCGGTCAGAAGGAAACGCACCTCACCAAGGTGCCAACCTCCGTCCGCTTGCCGACCGCGTGCCGCTCGGCCTCGTCGAACCGAGGAAGACCCGGCACACCAAGGTGGAACTGCAGAATCCCCCACCGCGTCTGAATCGTTTGGACGAAGTTCTCGCCCCGAGGGCCCAGCGGGAGAATTTCCTCCTCCAGTTCGGTGCCCAGCACCTCATTCAGCCGGGCCAGGTTCCCGAGGTCGCGCGGCGGCAAGAAGAGGTCCCAGTCCATCGAGAAGCGGGGCATCCCGAACAGCCTCATCGCCTGCCCGCCAATCAGGAGGTAGCGGATCCCCTCGCGGTTCAGTACTTGCAGGATCTCATCCATGCCGCGCCGCGGCGGCGGCTTGCCGCAGCAACTCCGCCTTCCAGAGATTCATTTCGCGGTGGTCTCGAAATCGCTTCGCTTTGAACCGGGGCAGAACCGGACCCCGCGGGAGCGGGACCACCACCGGCCGCGCAGCCCAAAGCCTGATCTTCGCGTGATAATCGTCGGTGATCTTCACAGCCTGTGGATGGACGTTCGGGCACGATGGGGTCGGGTGTCAAACGCGCCAGTACTCCTGAGGATGGGGAGCCACCGTCCTCCATCCGTTGCCACCGTGGATGATGCTCCCGGGTGCGCCGACGCGGACCGCTCACAGACGGATCAGCTTGAAACCCACCGCCCCCGCGAGCCTCTGCTGGCGCCGGTCGAACGTCAGGAAGCGCCGAAGCCTCAGTTCCAAGGCACAGGCGACGTGCAGGACGTCCAGGGATCGCGTGCCCAAGGTCGGCGTGTGGAGTCGGCTCAGTTCACCCCCCCGGTCCAAAGCCGCTCGCCAGAGAAGATCCGCCGTATGGAGCCGGCCCTCGGCGAAGTCGGCATCGAAATCGGCCAACGCCGCGGCCAGACCCGCTTCATCGAGATGACCGAGAAACGCGACCCGGCAGATGGCGTTGATGATCTCGGTGCGGCCGTGGTGCGTCACCGCCAGACTGCCGCCCACCCTGACGCGCCAGGCGGCCATCTCCCGGGAGCCGTCGGCATGGATGTACAGCCGCGCGAGGGCACTCGGATCGACATAAGTGTCCTCAGCGGTCACCGCGTTCCTCCTCCCATAGCCGGCCGGTTTCCTCCTCGGTCAGCGGCTTCGGCTGACGCTGCAACAGCCGGGCAAGATAGTCGGGGGGCGGGGCGCTCCGCGTGGGCTTCCGCGGCACCGGCTGGAGCAGATAAGCCGGCTCCCCGCGATCGGTGATCACGATCGACCCGTGCTCCTCGATCTTCCGCTTCACCGAACGGAAGTCCGTCCGCAGTTCACGAATCGTGGCGGTCCCTTCGCTCATGTGTGAAACATGAATGTTTCACACTGGCCGGTCAAGCGGCCGAGCTGCATGCGGGCGCGCCATTCGGGTCACTCCCGACCCCATTGCCTGCAGGTTTCCCGCGGGAATCGAAAATCCTAAGCGCGGACCGCCACCCTCCGGGCCGGTCCGATTCGCCGTTCGATGACGGCGCTTACCGATACGCCCGTCTGGGAAGCCTCTTCCTCGAGGTTCCTCCAGACCGACTCCGTCAACCGAACGGTCCGGCCGGACCGCCCGGAGGACTTCCGGCCGGCACCCTCCCGGACTCCACCGCGATTCACCCGTCGTGAAGTCTTGATCCGAAGGTGAGGCAGCAAACCTCGACCCGTCTCCGCGACGGCGTCGAACTCCTCACTCGTCAGCTTGCTCGGTTTCTTCATAAAGCCGTTCCTCGTCCGGGTGGGCGCGTCGGACCGTGATCAACCGAATCACGTCGGCTCGCCGCGTAAGGATGATCGTGTGGACCTTGCCGTTCAAACGGGCGATCAACGCCCATCGCGGCTCGCCGCGGGTGTCGGCCTCGATCTCCAATGCATCGGGGTCCGCCCAAGCGTTCTGCGCTTCAGCGAAGCTGATCGCCCGCTCCCGCCTCAATTTGGCATCTTTAGCAGGATCCCACTCAAACCTCACCCCACAACCCATACGCGCTTCGTTTGATTTGTAAATCGTAAATCAAAGGAACGCCTGGCCGCGACCTGCCTCAAAGCGGGTTCCCGCCAAGTGCAACGCTGCCCTCTCATTCCTGCCAGTAGTCCTCCTGCGTCACCCGCCGCCGCTGCTGAATGGGGTCGCATGCGTCCCATGGGGTCAGGTCACGACAAGCGACAATTGTCTCCGATGGTTGCCCCCGCTGCCTGGCCCGCTCATCGCCCGAGGGCACGCCGCCGCGTGTCAGCGCTCCAGCGCACGCCGCAAGCGCCGGACGAAGCGTCCCCGCTCCTCGTCATCCGCCAGCAACCGCCCAAACCGCTTCACCGCCTGCGCTGCCGCCGGGTACTTCACGGGATGGCCTCCCCGTGCGCGATCGCGCGCGGCACCTCGTCGAGCACCAGGAACCAACCACGCTTGGCCGCCACGGGGATCGGCTCACCGGGTTTCCAGGCCCGCTCCGCCTGCATGCCCACGATGGTGGGAGCGTACCGTCCCGCGCGGGCCGGATCGAGGCCCAGGGCCTTCCAGTCGATGCTGAGTCTCACCTGCGCGTCGCCCTCCGCCCAACTCCCCACGGCGACGAAGGTGCGGCCCTTCCGGCGATACGCCGTGGCGAGCACGTTCGGGTGATCGGTCTTCACCGGACAGTCGGCCAGGAAGAAAGGCAGGAACTCCGTGCCCTGGATGCCGCACTCATCCCAGGCCTTCCACATCCCGCGCGGGTCCCCGGACCAGGGGTGGCGGGCGGTCTCGCCGAGGACCATCCCGCGCCACGGATTGGCGCCGTCGAGCATCTCGCTCATCAGACCGAAGGGCAGGCCCGACATCTCGAGCAGCCAGAAATCGGCGGTCACCGCACCTCGCCCAGCCAGAAACAGTCCTGCCGCCTGGTGGTGTCCCGCGAGCCTCGGTGAACACCAGAGCGACCTCGCGTTCATGCCGGCGGGTGACCTCCTCGAGTTGGCGTGCATCCAGCGGCAGGAGCATCGGGTCGGCGGCCCGGATCGCCAGGGGTAGAAGCAGCGCCGCGCCAAGGGACAGCCACGAGGTTGTCATTGAACTCGATTGGGGGGGATGGGCCGGAGCCTTCGACCCGCTTCGAACCCCGTCAAGGGTCGGTCCGTCGGGCACCGCAGTGCTCCAGTGACCCGCCACACCTTCGTTGTAAGCGGTGGGGTGAGCCGCTATGCGAACGAGAAGCACCCGCAGGAGGACACTTATGACGAAGGTGAACGCCGAACCAAGCAACCCCGCACAGGATGAGGGTCTGACGCGTCGACAATTCCTGGCCGCCGGCTCCGGCGCCCTCGCCGCGACCGGCACCCTGCTCGCCGCCGGCGGCGAAGCGGGCGCGGCCGTAGGCGCCAGTGCCCCGAACGTCCCGGACATCGATCCCGGTTACATCGGGCCACAGTACTTCGACCAGGCCGAACAGGCCGCGCTGCGGGAAGTGATCGAGTCGGGCTCGCCCTTCCGGTACTGGGGGCCGGGCAAGCCACGCAAGGTCCAGTCGTTCGAGGACGCGTTCGCCCGCTTCATGGGCGCGCGCTTCGCGCTCGGCGTCACGTCGGGAACGGCAGCCCTGGACTGTGCCATCGCCGCCCTCGGCATCGGGCCGGGCGACGAGGTCATCGTCCCGGCTTACACGTGGTGGTCGGACTACACCTGCGTGGTGCACGCGGGGGCCCTGCCGGTCTTCGCGGAGATCGACCGCACCTTGAACCTCGACCCCCGGGACTTTGAACGAAAGATCACGCCACGCACCCGGGCCGTCATCGCGGTCCACCTGCTCGGGGGGCCGTGCGATCTGGATCCCCTCCTCGAGATCGCCCGGCGGCGGGGGGTGAAAGTGGTCGAGGACTGCGCGCAGTGCGTGGGCGGTTCCTACCGGGGCAAGCGCCTCGGATCGCTCGGCGACCTCGGGATCTACAGCTTTCAGATCAACAAGGTGATGACGGCGGGGGAAGGAGGGGCGCTGGTGACCAGCGATCCCGTGCTCTACGAACGCGCCGCGCGATTCCACGACATGGGCACGATCCGCCCCCTGTTTCTCGACCGGATCGGTGGCCCAAGCCAGATGTCGACGTTCGCCGGGGAAAATTTCCGCATGAACGAGCTCAGCGGCGCCGTGCTGGGAGCGCAGTTGACGAAGCTCGACGCGATGCTCGCGGCGCTTCGGCAGAACGCCGGAGCCATCGTCGGGGCCATCCGGGACCTCCCGGGCCTCCGCCTCCGGCAGCAACCTGACCCGGCGGGGGATATCGGCTACGCGGTGTTCATCGAGACCGCCGGTCGCGAATCGCGGGACCACTGCATCCAGGCCCTGCGCCAGCGCCAGGTCCCGGCCTCCCCCATGTCCGGCTCGGTCCTGCTGCCCGCCGAGGAGTCGGTGATCCAGAAGCGGACCCGCCACGCCGACTGGCCGTCCTTCGCCAGCCCCGAAGGTCGCGCCATGCAGTACGGACCCGGAAACTGCCCGCAGACCCTCGGGGTCCTCGATCGGTTCGTTCAGGTCCGCATCGGGCCCAAGTACACGCCGCGCATCAACGAGCACCTCGCCCGGGCGATCCGCGAGGTGCATGCCTCGTTGGCCTGAGCCTGCTCAGGTGATCCACCGACCGCCGCCCACCGGGCTTCCCATCCCTCATCGCCCTCTTTGACAGCCGGTAGCGAAACGCTACCGTCAGCGCATGAGTCAACCGGTGAAGCTCTCCGACGCCCTGGTCCTCGATGCCCGCCTCGCGGGTGAGATCCTGGAACGTTCCATCGCGGGACAGGTCGAGTTCTGGGCCCGGCTCGGTCGGGCCATCGAACCCTTACTGCAAGGCACGCAGGCACTAGCCCTTTGCCGCAACGCCGCCGCCCGGCCGCTTTCGGTGTGCCTGGACTCCGTCGACACACCCACAGGTCGGCACCGGGTGGCCGAGTTCCTCCAGACCGTGCCCTTCCCACACTACGAGCCGGCGCCCGACGCTCCCGGGCTCCTCGTCCGGATCGACGCTGACGGCAGGCGTACGCTGGGTCGCTTCATCAACCGTCAGTTCAAACCCACGAAGGCCCGACCCGCGAGGCGCTGACGATGACGATGACACCGCCGCTGGACGAGCGTCCCGTCCTGCTGGCCCTGGCCGGGCCGAACGGCGCCGGGAAGACCACGTTCTACCACGCCCACCTGCGCCCCGCCGGCTTGCGCTTCGTCAATGCGGACCTCCTCGCGCGGGAACTCTGTCTCGATCCCTGCGAGGCCGCGGGTGTGGCCGACGCACTCCGTCGGGAGTTGGTGAGACAGCGAGAGAGCTTCGTGTTCGAGACCGTCTTTTCCGATCCCTCGGGCGACGAGTTGGCGTTCCTCAGGGAGGCGGTGAACGCCGGCTATTCGGTCGTTCTTTGCTTCATCGCGATCCCCGGGCCTGAGACCTCCGAGGAACGCGTGGCGATGCGCGTTTCCCAAGGGGGCCACGACGTGCCGACGGAGAAACTCGTGGCGCGGTTCCCCCGCACGCTGGCGAACCTCCGGACGGCGCTTCGTCAGATTCCGGAGGTGTGGATCTTCGACAACAGCGACCTGCGAGCGCCGTTCCGCCAGGTCGCGGTTTTCCAGAACGGTCGGCGAGTGAGTTCGCTCGGAACGCTTCCCTACTGGCTGCAGCCTCTCCTGACTTAGAAGCCCGAGCCCGCTCATTTCCCCGCTTCCGCCGCCGACTCCCAGAGGGTCCGGAGGCGCTGACGCCCCGACTCGGTCGCCACGGGAGCCGCCTCCAGCCTCCGGGTCAGGCCGTCCAGAAGCCTGGTCGTCGTGCTCAGGTACAATCGATCCGCCGCGGCCTGCGACCGCTCTGGCAACCGCGACAACCGACCGGCGGCCAGGGCCTGGGCTCGCTCCTCTGCAGTGGCCAGACACCGTACCACCAACCGTGCGTGTGCGGCCTCGTAGGTGTCCCCGAGCCCTGCCGACCCCATCGCGACGGCGAAGCGCCGGACCCGGCCCACCCGGGCCGCCAGCACCGCCAGATCGATACCTGCCGAAGTCCCGCTCTGCGACCCCACGGCTCGGCCATTCACGTCCAGGCTGCCGCCATCACTGTCGGCACCGATGCGAAGCGGCAGTTCAGTCGGGGCGATGACCGTGCCGGTCGCGATCACGGGCCAGGCCGACACCGCCGGAACGTCCGAGACGGACCGACCGATTCGGGGGGCCCGCCAGCGGCGGCGTTCCCCGGTGCCGGCAACGATCTCGACCGCGGCGATGTCGGGGGTCATCTCGTAGGGCAGGAAAACCGAGGTTTCGTCGAACGACTTCCACCGCCGACCGTTGACCCGGACCGAGGCGATCGGGCCGTGTCCGGATACCGCGAGGTAAAGCCGCTTGTTCCCAAACCGGATCGGGAACTTCTGCTCCAGGCGTTCGACCCCCTCGGGAAGATGGGGCACCAGGGTCAGGCCGTCGGCGCGGTAGAGGTATTCGAACAGTCCGCGGATCAGCCCCGCCGGGGCTCCGAAGGCGTCGTAGGTGAGGTTGATCGGCTCGCGCGGCTGATAGACCGCACCCCCGAAATCCACCAGCGGGTTGTCGAGGCGGAACTGCCGGGCAAACCGCAGGATCTGCTGCATCGACCGTCGTGCATCCGCGAACGCGCCGACCCGGTAGTAGGCCATCATCATCCGTGCCTCACAGGTGGTCCAATGGCCCCCATTCACCCACGTTCCAAAGCCCCACAGCCCCTTGGGTTCTTCGTACATGTCGTCGAGGGACGGGCAGTTCGCCACGATCAGGTCGTGGGGACGCAGGCCGGGGATCGCGGCCATCCGGTCGTAGATCCGCCGCGCCTGCGCGTCGTCCACCACCCGGAAGCAGATCGCGTCGTGGTTCGGCGAGGACTCGAAGTAGCCATGCCGCGCGGCGCCGCAGACCCCATGCCGGGTGCCGTCCGGATCCATCGATTTCACCAGGTATCCATCCTCGGTGGTCAGGCGCTTCAAACCCTCCCGCGCCGACGCGCGTCGTTCGCCCAGCACCCGCGCGAGATCGGTCCGGCCCATCAGTTTCTCGAGTTCGATCAGGCGATCGAGAAACGCGACGTAGGTCACCGAGAGCCCCGTGAGATAGGCCATGCCGTAGGTTCCGTCGGGCCGATGCCACCCGGCGTAGCTCGGGGCCAGGAGGTTGCCCGCGGGTCCCGCCAGAAAGAGGTCGTTGCTCGGGTCCCGCCTCGACTCGATGAGGTTCGCGCAACGCTCGAGCTTGGGCAGGTAACGCCCGATGGACGCCAGGTCGCGGCCGATGAGCAGCAACTCCGACTGCAGGAGCCCGCCCGCCGCGGTGAACTCGAGGCCCCAGTCGTGGATGGCGACCCGGCCATCTCCCTGCCGATGGATCGCCCAGGTGTCGCTCGCTGCATCCATGAGGCAGCCATCCGGCGGAACCCAGCTGTCCTTGCCATTCCAAACGAACGCCTTCTGGCCGTCCCCGATGTTGTCGAACCACAGGTCCTGGGAGTTCTGGAGGAAGGTGGTGAACGGCTCCTCGTAGAAGGGGAGCGCGCAGAAGGTGGTGCCGTAGCTGTTCTGCACCCACCACGCGCCCCAGGTCGGGCCCTCCACCAACCCGTTCCACTGCGGCGTGTACAGCATCGCCAGGTTCTGAAACTCCGGGTCCGGGCTGAACATCCGCCGAGCCAGGTCCAGGAGTTGGACGTGCTCGACGTCCCCTTCGCCCGAGTAGAACGCCCCCTCGAACGTCGCCGCCCGGGTTCGGAGTCCCGGGCCGCTCCCCAGACTCCAACCCACCACCGCAAGCAAAACCCCGGTCCAGACTGAAACGCATGATCTCATGGTTCGATGGTCTCCCGTTCTCGAAATCCGACCCGCCGGTTCGACGCCAGCATCATTCTCGCCACGGAAGGCGTGCAGTGTCAGCGGATGTGCCGTGGAATCTGCCCGCCGGAGCGCGGCCGCGCGCGAGCATCCGTCGAGGCCCAACCCGGCCCTTCCGATCACCCATCCCCGACTACCATGAATGTCCAACTCAGGCTTCTCCTCGTGTCCCTCGGCCTGGCCGGGATGACCGCCACCGCGGATTCGCAAAACCCAAATACGGACTGGTTTCGCGACGCCCGCCGCGGCCTGTTCCTGCACGTTCTCCCCGGTAACGCCGCCCAACTCGGGTTGCTCGAACGTTTCGACACCGAGGTCCTGGCCCGCCAAGCCGAAGCCGCGGGCGCCCGGTATCTGGTCGTCACGCTCGGGCAGAACTCCGGCTACTTCATCGCCCCCAACGCCGAGTACGATCGCCTGGTCGGCTGGTCCCCCGGCGAGCGCTGCGCCCGGCGCGACCTTCCGCTCGAACTGCATCGCGCCCTCCTGCCCAAGGGCATCCGGCTGATGCTCTACCTGCCCTGCCAGACACCCAACGGCGATACCCGGGCCCAACGCGCCTTCGGCTTGCCCGAAGGCCCGAAGGACCAACCCATCGACCCCGTCTTCGCCGCGAAGTGGGCCACGGTGATCCAGGCATGGTCCGATCACTACGGCGACCGGGTGGCGGGTTGGTGGTTCGACGGCGGGTACGCCCACGTCGGCTTCAATGATGCCATCGCCCGCGTCTACGCCAAGGCGGTCAAACACGGGAACCCCCGCGCCATAGTCACCTTCAACCCCGGCGTCCTGCCGACGATGATCCGCCACACCGCGTCCGAGGACTACACCGCCGGCGAGCTGAACGATCCCTTCCCCTTGATCCCGACCTCCCGCTGGGTGGAGGGCTCGCAATGGCATGCTCTCACGTTCCTCGGGTCCAACTGGGGTACCCGCGACACCCGACACCCGGAGAGCCGTTGGAGCGACTGGATCGGCAAGGTCATCAGGGACGGCGGGGTGGTCACCTTGGATGTGGGCCCGAACTGGGATCCGGCGGCCGGCCCCATCGGCAGCATCTCGGGCCCCCAACTGCGCCAACTCGAAGCCATCCAAGCCGCCCTGAAGGTCCGAAGGTAATACCCCCTCGCTGAATCGTAGGAGCCGACGTGAGGAGGCTCAAACCTCCCCCGAAAGGCCAGGGAGAGGAGCCTCCGCACGTCGGCTCCTACGCCTCAGGAGTCCCGTTCGACCGACTGCGGCTAATGCTTCTCCGCCGGCGGCAGTTCGGGCGTCACCACCCAGGTGCCGGCGTCCAGGTCGATCGTCACGCGCGTCCCGTCCGCGTAGCCGAATTCCTGCCGGCGACGACCCGCGTCCAGGAAGCGGTGCGTCGTCATCTCGAGCAACCCCACCCGCCGATGCAACGCCTGGAGGGTCTGGACCTCCCGCAACTCCTCCTGCTCCCCGTCGAGCGTGAGGATCAACTGCAACGACACCCGCTCCGCACCGATCCGGACCGAGAGGTCGCCCGCTGGGGAGGGCTCGAAACGCCAGGTCCCGTCCGAGGCGACGACCTCCATCGACCAGCAGGACCAGCAGAGCGCGCACCAGACCACCGGGTTTCATGGCGCGAGCGTCGGCCGTCCGCCAGCCACGGCAACGGAAATGCCGGCGGCCAGACGATCGACAAGACCGGCGGAGCGGATCCATGGTCAGCTCATTCCCGCCATGTGTGACCTCCCCTGCCCCCGGTGGTTCGCCCTGGTCCTCGCCCTGTTGGCCTGCGAGGCGCCCCTCAGCAACGCCCAAGCCCCGGGTACCGCAACCATGCCCGGAGCCACCCTCGACCTGGGAGATCGTCGGGCCATCGTTCTGAGGCTGGACACCCTGCCCTGGGTCGAGAGCAACTACACCCGCCGTTTCCGCTTCGACACCTTCGACAACCCGAAGCTCACCGAACTCCGACGGCGGCATCACCTCGACACGGTCATCGCCCCCGGCCGGGATGAGTTCGAGCGGCAGATCCTGCTCCTCGACTGGACGCACCAGCAGTTCAAACGTTTCGGCCGCCCTTCCACCAGCGCCCGGGGCGCCCTGGACGTCCTCGGCGCCATCGACGAGGGCCACACCTTCTTCTGTGCCCAATACACGGAGGTCCTGGTCTCCGCTGCCGCCAGCCTCGGTTGGATCGACCGCCCCCTCGCGCTGCGTCGACACCAGGGGGTCGCAAAAATCGGCGGCTCGACCGAGCACTCCGTCACCGAGATCTGGTCCAACCAGCACCGCAAATGGGTGATGCTGGACCCCACCAGCAACCTCTATCTGGAGCGCGACGGGGTCCCCTTGAACGCCTATGAGATCCGGCAGGAATGGTTCCACCGGGAAGGGACGAATCTGGTCTTTGTCGTCGGCAAGGACCGGGCGCGGTACCGGAAAGCGGCGCTGCCGTTCGTGCTCCAACACTTTCCCGACTTCGGCGAACTCGCGATCCACCCGGACGAACTCGACAAGTACGGCTTCATCGGGTTCATCCCGAACACCGACCTCATGGATGCCTGCTATGACTACGCCGGCATGTTCATCGTGAAGGACGCGCTCTGCCAGGGGACCTCGTGGCACACGCGCAAGAACCCCGAGAACCCCGCGGTGGATCCCTACTTTCCCCTCGGCCAGTCGGACCTGAGCCTCCACGCCGACCACGGCGAGGTCCGGGTCGATCTGAAAACCCTGACACCGAACTTCGACCGCTACGAGGTCCGCTTCGACGACGGGGCCTGGACTCCGACGACGGGTAGCTTCGCCTGGCCGGTTTATGCCGGCACGAACCAACTCGCCGTCCGGACCGTCAATCGTTTCGGCGTGCCGGGTCCGCTCTCGACCGCCGAGCTCAGGGTGGCGGGGCGTTAGCGGACCCCGGTTCATCCACGTGACGGGTGAAACCCGCGATCCGATCTGTCACTTTCCCCACCACCATGCTGGCCAACATCGATCTCTCGCGCGAAGTCACCAAGGCGGCGTACCGCAAGTCGAAGCCCGAGATGGAACTGAAGCTGGCGGAACTGCAACGCCGCGCCCACCAGTTGGGGATCCCGGTGCTGGTCGTGTTCGAGGGTTGGGGGGCAGCCGGGAAGGGGACCCTGATCAACGAGTTGCTCCTGCCTCTCGATCCTCGCGGAGTCTCGGTGATCAGCTCGGTCGCCCCGAACGAGGAGGAGGCGTTGCGACCGTTTCTCTGGCGGTTCTGGTGCCACACCCCGGCACGGGGTCGCATCACCATCTTCGACCGGAGCTGGTACCGCCGCGTGGTCGCCGACCGGGTTGAAGGCATGGTCCAGGAAACGGCCTTGGAGGAGGCGTTCTCCGACATTGTCGCCTTCGAACGCCAGCTCACCGCCGACGGCACCGTGATCGTGAAGTTCTTTCTCCACATCTCGGCCAAGGAACAGAAGAAGCGCTTTCGCAAGCTGGAGTCCAAGCCGTCGACCGCCTGGCGGGTGACCCGGGCCGACTGGAAAAATCACCGTCAGTACGAGAAATTGCTCGGCGCGAGCACCGACATGCTGGGCCGGACGGATTCGGAATTCGCCCCCTGGACGATCGTGGAAGCGCACGACCATCGCTTCGCCACCCTCAAGATCTTTGGGACAATCCTCGGGGCCCTGGAGCAGCGCATCACCCAGTTGGAGAAGGCCGAGCACGCCACACGGACCGTGGTGCCCCCCCCAAACCTGCCCGCCTCGCTCCGCGTGTCGGTCCTTGATCAAGTCGACCTGACCCGGACGCTGGGCGAGGCCGAGTACGGTCGGAAACTCAAGCGGGGACAGGAGCGGCTCCGGGAGCTGGAGCACGAGATCTACATCCGTCGGCTTCCCGTGATCCTGGTGTTCGAGGGCCGGGACGCCGCGGGAAAAGGCGGGAACATCAAGCGGGTCACGCGGAACCTCGATCCCCGGGGCTATGCCGTGGTGCCGATCGCCGCCCCGCACGACATCGAGAAGGCACACCACTATCTATGGCGCTTCTGGAAGGAAATGCCCAAGGCGGGCCACGTGACCATCTTCGACCGATCGTGGTATGGCCGGGTGCTGGTCGAACGCGTCGAGGGTTTCTGCTCCGAGGCGGAATGGAAGCGGGCGTATCGGGAGATCAACGAAATGGAACAGCACCTGGCGCATTCGGGTGCCGTCGTCCTGAAGTTCTGGCTGCACATCGACCGTGACGAGCAACTGAAGCGCTTCAAGGAACGGGAACAGGTCTCCTACAAGCAGTGGAAGATCACCGCCGATGACTGGCGCAACCGCGAGAAATGGGACGCGTACCAGTCGGCGGTCGACGAGATGCTCTTCCGCACCAGCACGCCTGACGCACCGTGGGTGGTGATCGAGTCCAACTGCAAGCGGCACGCCCGGGTGAAGGTGCTCACGACGATCATCAAGGCGCTGGAACGTCGACTGAAGCGGTAAGCTGAGCCCAGGCGGCAAGTGCAGAGCCGCCTGGGCGCGTCCAGGAGCCGCAGGGGGCGACGCGGTAAGGCTCGAGCATCCCCGGAAAGCCCAGGAAACCAAGCCTCCTCACGTCGGCTGCCGCGTCGCAGGAGGCTTTTCAACGGGCCGTCAGCGCGCTCGACGGTCGGGTCACCTTCTGATGATCATGGAACTTGTGACGCCGGACCTTTCCGCCAACGAATCCCCTGCCGGCCCGGGCGAGGGCATCCGCCGGCAAGCGGGTCGCCGGCGGCCCCCGCACGATCCCCTCGAAACGAATCGGTACACTCCCGAGCAGGCGCGGAACTGGCAAAAGGCTTTCGGCGCACCCTTCGTCCCCCGAGGTGTTTACCGATTCGCCTCCCACGTCGAGGCCGACCAATGGCTATGGCAGATGATCACCCGTCCTCCGACTCCGCGGAATCCCGGGAACCCACCGTCGCCGACCTCCGGGACCTCTGCCGCAACCTGAATCGGAATGGCGCGAGGTATGTCGTGATCGGCGGATTCGCGATGGCGGCCGCCGGGTACAATCGCCGGACGATGGACGTGGATCTGCTCGTCGACACCACCGGCGACAACGAGTCGCGGGTCCTGGATGCAGTCGCTCAGTTGCCGGATGGAGCCGCCCGGCAGGTTGCACCCGGTGAAATCGCCCACTGGACCGTCGTGCGCGTAGCAGATGAGATCGTGGTCGATCTCATGAGATCGGCTTGCGGCGTGGAGTACCCGGAAGCCGCAGGCTCGGTCCACATCCTGAATATCGACGGCGTGCCAGTCCCATTCGCCTCTCCGGAACTCCTATGGCGGATGAAAAAGCCCACCCGCCGGGAGAAGGACGCTGCCGACCTGGTGTTCCTAAGCGAGTGGTTTCGATCCCGAGGCCGCACCCCGCCGCACATCGCGGGAGAGTCATGGGGTCAGATCTAAAGTTTTGACGTTCTAGTGTCGGTATCGGCCCAGATAGTCAACAATTTAGATCTGACCCCAGTCCACTTCTGCAGCGTTGCTATTCGCAATTCTTTTGATGCTCGGCGGATGCGCGTCTCCGCCGCGAGGCACGGCGTATGCCCATGAGCAGGAAATTCGGCGGCAACTTGCCGACAGCATCCCGATGAAGGACTATGGATACACGCGCAACCCGTCATCCAACACTCCGGCCCTGCGTTCGAAGCCATAGGGTCTCGGCGACGGAGGCGGGGCGCCGGGTTCCTGTTGGACATCCGAGAGCACCCGGCCATACCTTTCAGCTTAACTTATGAGGATCGAGATCGAAAAGGAAGAGGACGGGCGTTGGCTCGCCGAGATCTCTGATCTGCCCGGCGTGCTGGCCTACGGCGAGACGGCGGAGGTCGCGACCGCGAGGGTGAAGGCCCTGGCGCTGCGGGTGATGGCCGACCGCCTGGAGCAAGGAGAG
>JBBQML010000028.1:0-15779 GCA_038328885.1 Verrucomicrobiota bacterium
CACGGGAGCAAACGAGCGGCGATGGATGGCACAGGGCCCGAGCCGGCGGAGCGCGTCGCGGTGAGCCGCGGTCGGGTAGCCCTTGTGGGTGGCGAAGCCGTACTCGGGCCAGCGACGATCGTGCTCGAGCATCAACCGGTCCCGGGTGACTTTGGCCAGCACACTCGCCGCCGCGATCGAATAGCTCCGGGCGTCGCCTCCGACCACCGCGGTTTGTGGCCAAGGAATCAGCGCCACCGGCAGCCCGTCGACCAGCACGTGGTCCGGTGGTGGCGTCAACTGCGAGAGTGCCGACACCATCGCCTCATGAGAGGCTCGCAGGATGTTCACCCGATCAATTTCGTCGGCCTCGACGACCGCCACCCCGGTCTCGACCTGGGGACAACCACTGATGAGCTCGAAGAACGCCTCGCGGCGGCGGGGCGTGAGTTGCTTGGAATCGTTCAATCCCCGCCAGGAAACCGGAAGACCTTCCCGAACCCATTCCGCCGGCAGGATCACCGCAGCCGCAACCACCGGGCCGGCCAACGGGCCGCGCCCCGCCTCGTCCACACCCGCAAGGCGCACCCCCTCCCCGGCAAGCAACTGCTCCTCGAAGTAGAAGAGCCCGGGAGTGTCGGCGGACATGGGGAACTCGGCACACGGTCGCATGCCCCCCGTCGTCGGGGGCGAAGAAAAACCGGGCGGCGCGAAACGACGGAACAACCCGTCGCTGCAAGACTCAAGCCGCGTCAGGAGCAGGCGCCGCAGCCGCAGCCGCAGCCGCAGCCTGGGCGGCGACACGGGCTGCGCGGGCCGTCGCTGCGCTCGAGGTCTTCTCCTTGACCAGGGTAGCCCCCTTGCCCACGCGCTGACGGAGGTAGGTGAGCTTCGCGCGGCGCACCGCGCCCTTGCGCTCCACCTCGACCTTGTCAATGCGGGGAGAGTGGATCGGGAACACACGTTCCACGCCCTCGCCGTAGCTGATGCGGCGGACGGTGAAGGTCTCGTTGATTCCGTGACCCCGGCGGCCGATCACCACGCCGGCAAAGACCTGGATGCGCTCTTTGTCGCCCTCGACGACCTTCGTATGCACGCGGACGGAGTCGCCCACGTTGAAGGCCGGCTTTTCCTTCTTCAGGAACTGCCCTTCGATCTTGTCCAACAATGCCTGGTTCATAACTCGTTTCCTTCCTTCGGCCCGTCGATCCCTGCCGGCTCTGGCCGGGCCAGCAGGTCCGGTCTTCGCTGCCGGGTGCGGTCGAGTCCCTGCTCGCGCCGCCACCGTTCAATTTCCGCGTGATGCCCCGAGAGCAGCACCTCCGGCACCCGCATCCCCCGAAATTCCGCCGGCCGCGTGTAGTGCGGGTACTCGAGGAGCCCGTGGCTGAAAGACTCATCCAGCGCCGATCCCTCGTCCCCCAAGGCTCCCGGGAGCAACCGCACCACCGCGTCAATGACCATCATGGCGGGCAGGTTGCCGCTGGTGAGCACAAAATCGCCCACGGACAACTCGAGATCCACCAGGGTCGCCCGAACCCGCTCGTCCAGGCCCTCATAGCTCGGACACAGCAGGATCAGGTGCCCCGCGGCGCTCATCTCCCGCGCCGTCGCCTGGTCAAAGCGCCGGCCCGTAGGACACATCAGGACCACCCGCGTGCCCTCCACCCGCAGACTCTCCACCGCTTCAAAGATCGGCTCGCACTTCAACACCATCCCCGGCCCACCGCCGAACGGGCGGTCGTCCACCGTCCGGTGCCGGTCATGCGTCCATTCGCGCAGGTTATGCACCCGCAGTTCCACCAACCCCTTCTTCCGCGCCCGCTGGACGATGCTCTCGTCGAGCGGTCCCCCGAACATGCCCGGAAACAACGTGAGCACGTCGATCTTCATACCCTGCCCCGGGGGATTGGGCGGGGCGTCTGGCGCACCCACGCACCGTCGGCCCGGCCGGTCGGGACCGGTCTCAGGACCGCTCCTCGCCCTCCGCCCCACGCTCATCCACCAACTCCAGGGAGCAGCGCACTCCCTTGCGCGCCGCCCCGGCGGTCAGGAGCGTGCGGATCGCGTTGATGGTATTTCCCCGGCGACCCACAAGGCGGCCGATGTCCGACGGGTGCACCCGCACCTCGTAGACGGTCTCACCCTTCCGGTCCAGCGCGGCGATCGCCACCACCTCAGGCTGCTGAACCATCCCGCGGATCACGGTCTCGAGGAACGCTTGCATGGGGGAACACAGGGGCCACCGGAACCACACCCGCGGCCCCGCCGTCAAGGTACCGGGCAGCGCGCGGCGCGGGAAGGTGGATCGGGAAGGTTATTGGTGGGACCAGACGCCCTCAGGCCGCCACGGCCGCCACGGCCGGCACGGCCTTGGACGCGTGTTTGATGAAGCTGGCGACCGTCTCCGACGGCTGGGCTCCCACCCCCACCCAGTACCGGGCTCGCTCCAGGTCGAGAATGTAATTCACGCCGGGGCGCTTGGGATCGTAGCTGCCGATCTCCTCGATGCAGCGGCCATCGCGAGGGCTGCGCGAATCGGCCACCACGACGCGGTAGGAGGGAGAGTTCTTGGCTCCCATTCGTTTGAGTCGAATCTTGACTGACATAGGACCTGCATCCCTCGGAAGGCGGTCTCGCAGGAAATGGTCACGGCGATGTCCCGGCTCCCGACAAGGGGCGGCGAAACTAGACAAGCAGGAGGAACACTGGCAAGCCCCGTTTTGGGGTGTTTTGGGTTGGCCGCACTCCCCCACCCCACCCCAGGCTCGATGAATGTTCGCCCCCACCGACCTCTTTGACCTCGGGCAGACCGATCACGCCACTCTCTTCGAGGGTTGCGACCAGGCCTGGGAGGTCCTCGCCCGGATCGAGGGCTTCATCCGCCAACACCTCCGTCCAGCCCTCCACAACCGGTGCGAGGGACGCGCCTGGATCGGTGAGCAGGTCTCCATCGGCGAAGGCACCGTCGTGGAGGACGGCGCCATGATCAAAGGCCCCGCCATCATCGGCCGTAATTGCCAGATCCGACACAACGCCTACATCCGCAACCACGTGATCATCGGCGACGATTGCGTGGTGGGCAACGCCTGCGAGCTCAAGAACTGCGTCCTGTTCAACCACTGCGAGGTGCCTCACTTCAATTACGTGGGCGATTCCATCATCGGCCACCGGGCCCACCTCGGCGCCGGCGTGAAGATCTCCAACCTCAAGCTGACCCCCGGCTCGGTCAGCATCCGCCACGAAGGACAAACCTGGGACACCGGCCTCCGCAAGTTCGGGGCACTGATCGGGGATCGTGCCCAGATCGGCTGCAACGCCGTCCTGAACCCCGGATCCATCCTGGGCCGGGCCAGCCTGGTGTATCCGAACGTGAGCTGGCGCGGATGGCTTCCCCCGGGGGCGGTGGCCAAGCCCCCCGGTGGTTCGGTGGTGGTGCTGAAAGGCAACGCCCATGGACAACCGGGCGCCTGAACCGGCGGCGGGAACCGGCCCACACCACCAGAAGCCCGGGACGACCTAAGCCGTCGGCATCGGTCCCTGGGGCGTCTCGGGCAGCTTCGGCGCACCGGGCCGCTGCCCGGGCTGGCCGGCCGGCGGCTGCACCAGGATCACCGGGACCGGGAAGCGCAGCTTCATCACCTCGTCGACCAGCACCTCGATGTAGTAGGTGCCGGCGGTCTTGAACTCGACCTGGGTGAGGAGCGTGACGTTCGTCGCGTTGTGCGTGGCGTCCTGCAACCCGAAACGCACCTGGCTCTGCCGCACCACCGCTTCATCCGGGCCGACCAGGCGGACGGTCTCGGAAAACTGGCCCACGCCGGCGGTCCACCGGTTGAAAACGCACAGCTTCAGCGCGGTGATGGGCACCTGGGGCACCTGGACAAAGCCGATGATGCCGAGGAGAATGAAATTGCCGCTGCTTTCCTGCCGCACCTCCTCGCAGAGCAACGAGCATTGGAGATCAGGCAGAATCCGGGTTGCGTTCATATCTTGAGAGTCAATGGTGGCGCGGCCCGGGAGGGCGGCGCCGAAAGTCCGCCGAAACTTTCATGAGGGCGCCCCTTTGCCAACCTTCAACTGACAGGGACGCGCAACTGCACCCGGGCCCCGGCCGCCAGCAACGCCTCGAGGGCCCGCCGGGCCGTCTCCCAGGACAGTTCACCGGGCGCGACGACCTGCACGCCCCCCCCTCGCACCTGCCCCACCGCCTCCCGCAAGGCCGCCTCGCCCGCCACGGACACGAAACGAACGCCATCCGGCGAGGACTCCCAATTCCCCGCCGACGTGATCCGCCAGAGCGGTCCGGCCACCGGCGCCCCGGCCGCCAGCACCACCGCCGGCGGCACGTTGGTCACCACGGGACCCCAGCGAACCGCGACCGGCCCGGCGAGTTCGGAGCCTTGGACCGAGATCAGGCGCTCCACTTCAAAGAGCCGGCTGAGGGGCGTCTCGGGTGCCGGCTGCAACGCCACCCCGATCTCCCAGCCCAGGTGGCGTCGCACGGCAAGGACTTCAAGCCACCGACTTCCCGACGAACCAACCCCGCCGCCCACCACCGCCGCCACCCGCGGGTCGCTCCAGCGCGTCGGGCCGCCAGCCGGGACCTCCAGGACCAATTCGACGGTGCCCGGCTTCGGTGCCACGGGCTTGAGCCGCGATGCCAGCACGAGCCGATTCCGCAGCGGCAGCGCCTCCCCGGGCAGAGCCGCCCGGTCAAGTCCTTCAAGCACCGGGCCGAGTTCGCCAAGATACACGCGCAGAAGTTTGAGCGGCGCGTTCCGAGCGCCGGTGCCCGCACCCCGGGAAGCCGCGACCACCAGCTCCCCCACTTGCACCGGCGTTAGTCTCCACGCCAACCGGTGGACGGTCGAAGGCACCCGCGGCCGGTCCGGCGAGGGTGAGGCCAGGTCCACGAAGAGGCGGTAGTCCCCCAACACCTCCCCCTCGAAGGGATCGGAGGACAGCGTGAAGGCCCGTTCCACCCGCCCCCGGGCCGGGATCTCCAGCAGGCCCGGCGCGCCCGGGATCACCGCCGCGAGCGCCACCCGCTCCCCGCGGTCGTCCAACACCCACAGAGATTCGTCGTCGGGCCACGTGAGTTGCTGGACCTGATCCGAGAGATTCTCGAGGAGGAGGCGAAATCCGGCCGGCTCCAGCGCCGGGAGCCGGGGCGGTCCCTCCAGGGTCAACCGGAGGCCCCGGCGCCGCTCACGCTCCGATCGTTGCCCCAGGTAATCCTCCACCCCGAGCACCGTAAGGGAGACCGGAGCGCTGAGGGCCGCATCCCGCCACAAGGCCAACCCGCGCTGAACCTGCGGTTGCTGGAAGGGCAGCACTCCTCGGTAGGTTCCCCGGAGTTGGTAAGTCCCCGTGCCGGGGAGCACGACCCAGTCGCCCACCCGGGTGTCGTACTCCTTGGGCACGCCGGGATCAAGCCGGTCCGCCTTGGCAAACATGTGCGCCAGCGCCTGGCCGGGAGGCGCCATGGCCAGCGCCTCGTCCGCCCGCCGCACCTCCAGCTTGCCGTTCAGGCGGCAGCAGCCCTCCCACATGAAGCCCAGCGCCTGGGTCGACTGGTTCTGAAACTGCCAGTTCAGCGGAATCGCATCGCCGATCACCCACGTCTCCGCCGCGGGAATGCGCAGGCGCAACGCCACTTCCGCCCCTGCCACCCCTACCGCGAGCCAGGCGACCGCCACCCGCACCGCCCAAGCCCCGATCCTCGCACCCCGCCCCGGGGCAACCCCTCCCACCCGTGACGCCTGGAATCGGGATCGGGCAGGCACGGCATCAGTCCTCCATCCGGGTCACGCGCAGGTCGTCGAAGCGAATCGGCTTGCCGGAAAAGGGTTTTCCCCAGACCGCGGCGCGCCCCACGATCGGCGCCTCCGTCTCCTCCCAGCTCACCAGCCAGGTCTTCGGCTCGGTCGTGCCCTCTTTCCAGGCCCGGCCCTCCACCTTCCAAACGCCCTCCCCGGCCTTGCGCACCTGCACCCGCACCACCGTCCACGAGTCGCTCTCCCACACGAACGGAACGCTGGCGACAAGGTCCTCCCCCTTGAGGATTTCGAGGAGCTTCTTCGCCGGCGCCACCTGAACAAGATACCCGCCCACCCCGTTGATGCTCACCCCGAACACCGGGAACCGGCGCCCCTGCCCGGTGGCCTGGAACCGCGCCTGGGCCCCCCAGTTTTCCCGGTTCCCAGGACCAAACATCACCGCGTACGACTCGAGCGGGGCACCCGGAAGCTCCAGATACCGGTTCCCCCCTTCCCTCTCCTCCTTCACCGAAAACTGACCTTCCAAACGCATGAACGCCTCCGGCAGCGTCCCCAACTCGGCCCGGGTGAAATCCTCGCGGAACAGCACTTCGGCCGCCGCACGAACCGGCCCCGCTTGCGCCCACAGAACCGCCCAGGCCATCCCAAGGACCACCCACCGCCGCAGAGGCTTCCCGTGTCCGTTCATGATCTGCGCCACTGAATGTCAGACGATCGCCCCGCACGCAAATCCGGCGTGGCATAAAAGCCGCCTCAATCGACGCTTTTCTTCGCCAGAAGTCCGACTAACGTCCAGCCATGCCCCATCCCGCCCCTGTGCCGCACCCGCGCGCCGCGGACTGCGACTGCGCGCTGCCACCCTCCCGACGCGATTTCCTGAGGAAATCCGCCCTCGGGCTCGCCGCCGGGGCCACCCACTCCCTCTGGGCGCCGGCCGTCGCCGCCGCCCCCAACCCGACCAACCAATCCGAGACCCTCGCAGCCCAGCTCCACCGCTCGCTCACCCCGGCACAGCGGCAGACGTTGTGCTTCCCGTTTCACCACCCGCTTCGCGACAAGGTCGACAACAACTGGATGATCACGAAGACCTCCATCCGCGAGGCCCTCAACCCCGACCAGCAGGACCTCGTCCGGCAAATCTACCGCTCCCTCCACCGCCCCGACTTCGCGGATCGGGCCATGGATCAAATGGTTCATGACTCCGACGGCAAGGGCTTCGAAGGCGGCACGTCGGTCGCCCTCTTCGGCGCCCCCGAGTCCGACGGCTTTGAGTTCGTCCTGACAGGCCGACACTGCACCCGACGCTGCGACGGCGATTCGGTGGCGGGCGCCGCCTTTGGTGGGCCCATCTTCTACGGCCACCAGGCGGGCACGCACGATACCGAACCGGCGGACCACCCGGGCAACGTCTTCTGGTTCCAGGCCCAGCGGGCCAACGAGATGTTCCGGGCCCTGGATGGACCGCAGCGCGCGACCGCGCTCATCGACGGCCGTGGCCGCCCCGATCGCGCTGCCGAGACCGTCCAACTCAAGCGCCGCACCGCCGGCTTGGCCGGCCTCCCGGTGAGTGACCTGACCCGCGACCAGCGCGAGCTCTTCGGAAAAGTGCTCGCCGACCTGCTCGCCCCGTTTCGACAGGAGGACGCCCAGGAAGCGCTCAAGCTCGTCGAAGCCTCAGGACTCGAACAACTCCACCTCGCGTTCTTCAAACAGCAGGATCTCGGTGGAGACGGCACCTGGGACGTGTGGCAGGTCGAGGGACCGGACATGGTCTGGTTCTTCCGCGGCGAACCGCACGTCCATTGCTGGGCCCACATCCGCGCACCCGGCACTGCCTGACGCCAGCGCCCCCGAAAGCCCACTGGCGACCCGCCCCGGTTTGCGGCACGCTGGCCGGCCGTGACTTCGGACCAAGCCCGCAACCTGCTCGAAGCCGTGCGCCGCGGCGACACTCCGGTCGCCACCGCTCTCCAGGCGTTCGGGAATGCGCCCCTCGAGTCCCTGCCTTTCGCGGTGGTCGACACCTACCGCGCGCTGCGCAAAGGATTCCCCGAGGTCATCTTCGGCGCCGGCAAGACGCCCGACCAGACCGTCGCCATCGCCCGGCAGATCCTGGCCCGGGATGGGCAACTCCTGATCACGCGGATCACCCCGGCCCACGCCGCCCGCCTCCGACGGGCCTTCAAGCGGGGCGTCGCGCATACGGCGGCACGCTGCTTCACCGTGGAACAACCCTCCCTTGCCAAGCGCCCCGGCACCATCGCCATCGTCGCCGCCGGCACCAGCGACCTCCCCGTCGCCGAGGAGGCCGCCGTCACCGCGGATATCATGGGCAACCGCGTCGAACGCTTCTACGACGTCGGGGTCGCCGGCATCCACCGATTGTTCGCCCGCCTGGAAGCCATCCAGAACGCGAACGTGGTGATCGTCGTCGCCGGCATGGAGGGCGCGCTTCCCAGCGTTCTGGGCGGACTCATCCGCCGACCGTTGATCGCGGTCCCGACGAGCATCGGGTACGGCGCCAACTTCGGCGGCCTCTCCGCCCTCCTGACTTCGCTGACCTCCTGCGCCAGCGGGTTGACCGTCGTCAATATCGACAACGGCTTCGGCGCAGCCTACGCCGCCAGCCAGATCAACGCACTGGCCGCCGACGCCTCTCTCAGCGCCCACCCGCCCGCCTCCCCCCGGCAAGGACCCCGTTCCACCCCTGCCAAGCCCCCCCGATGACCACCGCCGAACAACCCACCACCCTCTTCCTCGACGTCTTCAGCGGCCTCAGCGGCGACATGCTGCTGGGAGCCCTGATTGACCTCGGTGTTTCCCTGCCGAGGCTCGAAGCCGAATTGGCCACCCTCGAGGTTTCCGGCTACCACCTCCACGCGCGGCGAGACCGGAAATCAGGCATCGAGGGCGTGAAGTTCGACGTCCATCTGGAGCCCCCCCACGAGCACGAGCACGGGCACGAGCACGGGCACGAGCACGAACCCGAACACGGGCACGGGCACGAACAAGAGCACACTCACCCTCGCGCGCACGACCAGGGGCACGGCCACCATCACCCGCACCGCCACGCGCGCGAGCGTGGCGCCCGCCCTGGCCACCACGGCCGCACCTACGCCGACATCCGGCGCTTGATTGATCGCAGCCCGCTCACCGCCTGGGTCAAGGCCCGGTCGATTGCCACGTTCCACCGACTCGCCGTGGCCGAGGGTAAGATCCACGGACACCCCCCGGAGGAGGTCCATTTCCATGAGGTCGGCGCCGTCGATTCGATTGTTGACATCGTCGGGGCGTGCATCGCGCTGGACCTGCTGGGTCGACCCGAGGTCCTGGCGGGTCCGGTTGTCGAGGGCACCGGGTTCGTGAAATGCGCGCACGGGCGGATGCCGCTGCCCGCCCCCGCCACGCTCGAGATCCTCGCCGCGCGCGGGATTGCGGTGAGCCAGTGCGATGAACCCCACGAAATGGTCACCCCCACGGGGGCCGCGTTGCTGGCCGAATTCGCCACCGGGTTCGGACCGCTCGACGCCTTTCTGCCCCGTCAGGTGGGCTACGGGTTGGGCACCCGGGACCACCACACCCGCCCCAACGTCGTCCGGGCCGTCCTGGGTGAGCGGACCCCTGGGGGCGCCCCCGGCGCAGCGCCGGACCTGGGTCGCGACTGGGAATGCGATACCGTGGCCGTGCTCGAGACCAACCTGGACGACGCAAGCCCCGAGGTTCTCGGTGACTTCCTCGGACGGGCCCTCACCGCGGGAGCCCTCGACGTGTTCCACACGCCGATCCAGATGAAGAAGGGCCGCCCGGGAGTGCTACTGACGGTGCTCTGCGCGGCCGAGCAGGCCAACCGGTTCAGCGAAATGATCCTGACGGAAACCTCCGCCTTCGGGGTGCGCGAAACCACGGCCTCCCGTCGCAAGCTCCGCCGCGAGTTCCAGACGGTCTCCACCCCCCTGGGCCAGGTCACGGTCAAGATCGGGCGCCTGCGCGACCGCGTCGTCCAGGCCGCCCCGGAGTTCGAATCCTGCCGCCTGCTGGCCGAGTCCTCGGGGGTCCCCGTGCGCACGGTGCTCGAAGCCGCCGCCGCCGCCGCCCGCGCGCTGAAGTAGCCTCGCCGCCCGCCCTCACGCCGATCTCGTCTCCGGACCAAGGAGCGAACGAACATTGATCGACAGGATCGTCAGTATGGACCCACCGATTCCGGGTTTCACCCCGATCCTGTCCATCCTGCCCATCCTGCCCATCCTGCCCATCCTGCCCATCCTGCCCATCCTGCCCATCCTCGTTCCTTCCCCTCGGGCCGGCTCAGATCAGACCTGAAGGAGCGGCGGCGGTGGGGTGGGTTATTGGAGGTGGGGCGTGTTGTCGCGGTTCCAGCGGCGGGCGACGCGTTCCTTCTGTCCACGGTCGCGGTGGAGTTGCGCCGCGAGGTCGGTACGGCGCTCGGCGGTGACGTGGCCGTCGCAGAAGAGGACGTTCGCACGGCGGTTGTGCAGATCAAGCGGCCACTGCCGCTCCTCATACATCCCGATGAAGCCGCTCCAGTCCGGGTCGCCCTTGCGCTTGAGGTCCCAGTTGCTGTCACCGATCGCGATCATCTCGGTGGGGGCGAGGACCGCGGTGGGACGGGTCTCACCCCAGACCGGGTCACCCTTGTAGACCCCCAGGCCCTGGTTCGGCTGCAGTCCGGCGTACGCGCCCCAGACGTTGTACCCGTAGCTCATGAAGCTCTTGCCTCCGGGGACGAGGCGGACCTCGTCAGCGAGGTAACCGTCCTCGGCGGGCAATTTGCTCCCCAACTCGACCTTCCACTGGGCCTTCTCGGGTGCGGACGGGCACTTGAAGAGATCGGTGCTGCGACCCATGCCGATGTGCTGCCGAAGCAGGCTGGGCCAGATCCAGGCGTTGTTGCGGCTCGCGTTGATGCCGACCGGATAGTAACCGGCATCGTCGCTGTAGGTGGCGAGGGCGATGCCCATCTGGCGGAGATTGCCGAGACATTTGATCCCCTTGGCCTTCTCCTTGGCCTTGGCGAGCGCGGGCAGGAGCATGCTCGCGAGGATCGCGATGATGGCGATGACCACCAGGAGTTCGATGAGCGTGAAACCGCGCCGCCCCACAGCCGGGCGCGGACACGCAACCAACGCCGGCGAATGATAATGCGCACTCATCTGTTGCATGGCGGCATCTTCCATGCTTCGAACCGGGGCTGGGAGTCAATGCTGGGCATCGCCCCCGGCGATCCCCTCCACTTCCGCTTCCGCGCCACCCATGCGAACGCCGAGGCGTGGGCGCCGTGCTCCGTCACCCGGTGAGGCGCTTGAACTCGTCCCGCGTTTCTCTAGCCTGCGCCGGATGTCGCTCACCCTGCGTTGGCTCTACCCAACGGCCTTCTGCTGTCTCCTGCTCTCCGGGATCGCGGGCTTGGTGTATCAGGTCGCCTGGGCCAGGTATCTCGCGATCCTGCTCGGCAGCACGAGTTACGGGGTAGTGGCGGTGCTGGTCGCCTTCATGGGAGGGCTCGCCATCGGCAACGCCTGGCTGGGCCGCTACGCGGACCGATTCCGGCGTCCCTTGTCGCTCTACGGGTGGCTCGAGATTGGCATCGCGGCGTACGGCATTCTGTTTCCCACCTATTTCGAGTGGTGCCAGGCCGGGTACGGCAAGCTCGCCAGCGCCCTCGCCCCCGGGAACCCGTGGCTGCTCGCACTCAAGTTTCTCTTCAGCTTCGCCGCTATCCTCCTCCCGGCAACCTTGATGGGCGGCACCCTGCCCATCCTCACCCGCCTCGTGACGCGATCGCTCGGCGAACTGCGCGGTCGCGTCGCCAGTCTCTACTTCGTGAACAGTCTCGGCGCGGTCATCGGCGTCGTGGTCGGTGATTTCTGGTGGATTCCCTCCCACGGCCTCGAAGTGACCCTGCTCGGCGCCGCCGCCCTGAACGCCCTGGTCGGTGTGGTTGCCCTGCTGGTTCAGTCCGGACTCCGCGACGCCGGCATCGCCTCTCCGAAAGCCGCGGCAACCCCCGCCAGGGCGGACGACGAGTCCTTCTCGCCCTTCGAACTGCGGCTCGCGATTGCCGCCGCCGGAGTGTCGGGCTTTGTCGCCATGCTCTACGAGGTTGTCTGGACCCGGCTGCTCGCGCTGGTCCTCGGCTCCTCGACTCATGCGTTCTCGATCATGCTCGTGACCTTCATCGCCGGCATCGCCGCCGGAGCCTGGATTGTGGGCCGCTGGCGCGGGCTGCGGAGGACGTTCGACGCCTTCGGTTGGGTGGAGCTCGCTCTTGCGCTCACGCTGCTGGTCTCGATGTCCTTCTACCATCTCCTCCCCTACGGCTTCTACCGGCTGGGGAATGTGCTCGTCCGCTCCCCGGAGAACCACGTCGTCTATCAGGCACTCCAGTTCCTTGTCTGCTTCGGTGTCATGTTCGTCCCGGCCCTCTGCCTGGGTATGACCCTGCCGCTCGCCAGCCGGGTCGCCACTTCCGAACTCGCACGCACCGGCCAGAGCGTGGGAATTGTCTTTTCGGTCAACACCCTGGGCACGGTCCTCGGCGCCGCTCTCTCCGGACTGGTGCTCCTGCCCTGGCTCGGCCTCGCGCCCACGCTGGCCTTCGGACTCGCGCTCAACCTCGCCATCGCCCTGGTCGTCCTCCTCCGGGGGTCCACACCACTCCGGAGACTCACGCTGGTAGGCACCCCGTTCCTGGTCCTCGCACTCGTCGGCTACGCCAGCACCGTCCTCGATCCCAAATGGGACCGGGCCTTCGCCATGGGCCTGTGGCGCGTTCGCGGGGAGATCCCCACCCTGCATGACTTTCAAGCCCGGGTCCAATCCCTCGATCTTCGCTACCATCGTGATGGCGCCGGCTCCACCGTCGCGGTGGCCGCCGGACGAAAGGTTCCCACCGGCCCGGAACAGTTCGATCTGCGCGTCAACGGCAAGACCGACGCCAGCAGCCATGGCGATCTCCCCACGCAGTTGCTTTCCGGACATATCCCGCTCCTCCTGCACACCAACGTCACCGACGCACTCGTGGTCGGCATCGGCAGCGGCATCACCTGCGGCGCCATCCTGACCCACCCCGACGTCGAACGCCTGGACATCGTGGAGATATCACCCGAGGTCTACGAGGCCGCCCGCACCCTGTTCGCTCCCTACAACGGCGGCGCCCTGGAGAATCCGCGCTCCCGGGTGATCATCGACGACGCCAAGTCCTTCCTGAAAACCGCGGGGCGACGCTACGACGTGATCGTCACCGAGCCCTCCAACCCCTGGATGGCCGGCGTCTCGGGTGTCTTCAGCCTGGAATACTACGAAACCTGCCTCGCCAGCCTCAAGCCCGGCGGCATCATCGCGCAATGGGTGCAGATCTACGAAACCGATGACGATGCCATCCGGACCGTGCTCGCCACCTTCGGGTCCGTATTCCCGCACTTCTCGATCTGGCAGACGCTCCCCGGGGACCTCCTTCTGGTCGGGTCGACCCAGCCGACCCTCAAGGATCTCGACCGCATCCAGCAGCGCTTCAGCCAACCCGCCGTCCTCCAGGACCTCCAGCGCGCGGATGTCTTCAGCCTTCCGGTCCTGCTCGGGCTCCAACTCATCTCCGAGGAGAACGGTGCCTACCTGGTTGCGCCGGACACCGTTCGCCACAGTGACTACTTCCCTGTACTCGAGTACATCGCGGAGCGGGCATTCTTTGCGCAGCGCGGGACTTCCTTCCTGACTGACATCGACGAGCGGCTGATGAGGCGTCCCAGGACCCTCCTCGCGGAGTACCTCCGGCGCAATCCCCTCACCGTCCGGGACGCCAGGGCCCAGCTTGTCCTGTACACCTCGGCGGAGGTCCCCCACGCCCACCTGATCCGCTCCGTCCTCAGGGAATGGCAGCGACTCGACCCCTCCGACCTCCTCCCCGTGGAGACCGCCTCCAAGATGGAGTACCCGCCGTCCAATGCCGCAGTGCTGGCTCACGAAATGTCACGCTCCCGCGATCTCATGTTCGCCAGGGCAGCCACCGAACCCGAGCCCCTGCGAATGTACTCCCGCTATCTCCACAACGCCTACCGGCAGGCACGATCGGTCTATTTCCAGCCACCCAGCCAGGAACTTCGGAGCGTCCTCGAACACCTGGCCGAACACGATGCCGAACACCGAAACTCCCACCAACTGCGCCTTGCCGAACTGGCCTGGGATCAAGGGGACGAACTGCGCTTCTTCGAATTAAGTTCCAAGGCGCTCCTTCACTCCGGCGCCACGGGGATCACGGAACGCTTCGACTTCGACTACTCCGCCCCCGGCCGGGTTCTCCATCTCCTGATCGAGACGCTTTGGCGGAACGGGCGCCACGGGGACGCGCGGGGGTGGTGTCAGGCCGCGCGCGAGGGCGGCTATCTCGACCCAAAGAGCCGTTACTTCGCTCGTCGGCTGGAACTGGTGGTGCGCAAGGTGGAGGGGGAACTCACTGGGGTCAAACATTGACAATCGACCCTTGCATCAGGCGGCGAACCACTTCGCCCCGTTGCCTCCCTTTCTATTCCTTCGGTCCCTCGATCGCCTCGCCAGTCAGTTGTCGGCCTTGTTCGCCCTCGTCGAAGGTCCCGTAAAACAGGGCATTGGCATCCATCCAAGTGTGCAGCCGCTCCTCGTCCTCGAGGCTCAACTTGACCTCGCCGTGACCCTTGTCGAGCAGATGCATCAGGGGACTGGCAACGGCGCCGAAGCGGCGGGGATACGTCATGGGTTCAAGGTTCTGATCGGGACGGCCCCAAGCGGAAAACGAGACCTGGGTTACCAGGGCGTTGTAGGACTTGGTGAAGGCACCTTCCGGTTCCCCGGTGAGCACCGAGCGATTCGGCTCCCTGCCGTCATGGCAGCGGACGCATTGCCGATCCAGCACCGGCTGGACCAGCCGCGGGTAGCTGAAAGGACGCGAACCCTCGGGTCCGGGTTTGATCCGCGAGGGCGCGTGTCGGACCGCCAGTGCCGGGGTGGCGGCGGAATCGGTCCTGGTACGGTGTTCATGGCAGCCAATGCATCCCCGCCGCTCACCGGGCTGCAGATACACGAGGCTGCGCATCGTCTGAACCGCGCGTCCACGGCCGTCGAGCGCCTGGAAGAGCACCGGGGTCCGCGCCGGCACCTCGAACAGTGCGGACCCGTCCGCTTCCACCGGGACGGTTCCCAGAACCTGCTTTCCAGGGGCGGCGAACGCTGCCCCAACGCGCGGGGAGTCCGCATTGGGCGTGGTCTTGAGCAGAACCTGGAGGATCCGGAGATGGGTGATCGGCGTGTCGTCGGGCAGCCCGGGCCAGCCTTCGTTGACGTTGCGAAGGAAGAACGTTCCGGTTCCCTCGCCGCCCCCGAGGCTGGACGTCGCCAACTCCGGAGACGGAGCGCGGGGGGACATCGGCCGGGCCCAAAGGCTCGAGATGGCGGGATCACGGTAAACCAGTTCCTTGTTGCCGAAGGCGTCGGCGAAATAGAGACCGAACAGGTTGGGCAGATTCGGTCCCGGTTCGCCCACCAGCCGATCGAAACTGTAGGAGACCATGAAGAACCTCTCGGAGAGCGGCCAGGGAGACTTGTAGCAGTGGCCCGGCCAGCGCCGCTCCTCTTCCGGGGCGTCCTTCTCCCTCCACGGCTCCACCAGCGGAGCCGTCCAGTGCTGTGTGATTGGCGTGTCGAAATCATGCGCGGCCGCACTTGGACCGAAGGCCAGCGGGGATTCGGACTCGGGAAAGCGCGCGTCCGGGGTCAGGCGGGTGAGCGGCTCCTTTCCGTCGACGCCTCGGGAGATGTCGAGCAGCACGATCGAGCCGGCGCTCATTCCGTGATGCGGACCGGCCGTGGCCATGACACGCGACGAGCCCGGGATCGCGCGAGCTTCCCAGAGGCCCGTCGGATTCCAGGTGTTGTTGCCGTAGTAGATTCCGGCGCCTCCGCCGTCGGGGAGCGCAAACCAGAGCTGCTGGTAATGCACGGCATTGCGGTCCACGTAATCCCAGCGGG
>JBBQML010000029.1:0-15514 GCA_038328885.1 Verrucomicrobiota bacterium
GGGACCCTCCCCCTACCGTTCAAAAAAGCGGACAGTTTTGGGTCCGCACCCCGATCGGTGCCGTGACGCAAAAACCCCAGCAAATCGAAGGTTATCCCCGCGCTATGTCAGGAGGTCTGGAATCTATGTGGATCGACATCGAGCTCTCGGGCATGGCTTCGGATTCACGGTTTTGAACGGACCCGAGATCCGGATCCCCCGTCATCCCGAAGAGCTACGCCAAGATCAACACCGGGCCCTTCGTGCAGACGTCGTTCGGGCCTCGACTCCTGCGTCAGGCGGAGCTCGAACGAATCCGAGGATGCACGGTCGGGACCGGTCACTACGCGACCGCGGTCCAGATCATCGGGCAGGGCATGCAGACCCGGGTATTCCGGGAGGTCTTCCGCCAACTCGGCGATCATCTGGAGTCGCGCGTTGAAGATGAGGCGCTGACGGCGGGTTGACGCCGCAGGGCCGTTCATCCTTCTGAACACTGGGGTTCTGGGCGATGCCAATTATTCTTCGCTGGTGAAAAATAGACGTCACTGCACAGGATGCTGCGGTTAGAAAGTGAGGTTCTAGCCGGGGCTGTCCTCGAACGTGTATGCTGCCGGGGCGGGGATAGGGGGACGGGTAGGCGAGCAGTGCGAGAGCGGTTCGAGAGGAGTGTACACCGGTCAAGTGGCCGCTTTTCGGAGGACCGGGTTCCATGATACAAGTCGGGGATGCGACTCGAACCGACAACATCCACCCTGGCCGATCACGCTGCGATCCATGAGTGCCTGTCAGCGCGGGGTTTTCAGCGAACCGGCGCGAGTGTCTTCTCGAATGGCCGGGCGACGGTGAGGTTCGAGGGGGCGCAACTCGCTGCGATCCCCGGCGATGGTTCCAGAACATGGCGGTCCGACATCAGCGCCACGCCGCCGGAAGCGATTGTGACGCTGCTGAATGTCGTTCTCGTGATCCCGGCATTTCTTACGCAGCGGGAGCGCGATCAACGCGCAGGACGAGCCCACGGCGCCAAGATCGCGCTCGACCGGATCGTCGACGTCATTCGGGAAGCCCCGGAAAGGGCGTGCGGTCGGGAGCTCCGCGGGTTTCTTTGGTCCCTCTTCAACGCTCACCACGTCATGAACCTCTGGGGGCTCCGGGACGATCTCGGTCCACAGCGTGGCGCCGGGGTGACCGAGGTGTTCACGGCTTGGATGGCAAGTCTGGTTCCAGACGGACTTCCTCCGGCGGGCTCTGACACATTCGGGTGAAATGGAACCGTGGGATGCCGACAGTCTAAGCACGTCCGAGCATGCAGGCCTCGGCGAGATTCTCGATGCCATGGATCAGTTTCTCCGGACCGCCCCTCCAGGCGGTTCCCACACGGAAGTGTCCCGCGCTCGGGATCACCTGCAGCAGGGAATGGAGGAGACAGGCGGCGGCGTGGGAATCTCGAAAAGGTAGCCTCGTGGCCTGGCCGAGCCAGAGAGCGACTTCACCGTCCAGAATCAGGGCAACGATTGCGCCAGTCCAGCGAGGCCGAAGAACTCGAAGACCGCCTTCGTCCGGGCCTCAATGTACGGGTCGAACATGCCGGCGCGTTCGCAGACCGCGTTCATGTGCAGGAAGTCTTGCTTGAGGAATTCGATCAGCTCCAGGGGATCGTGCTCGACCTTCACGTTCGGATTCCCGTCCTCGGATAGTGCAGTGAACGAACGTAGGCAGCACCGGACCATGGCCCGGAGGGTGTCGACGTCGAGGTTGCAGAAGTAGAGCCAGTACGGCCACGCCTCGTGGAAGGCTCGGTAGAAGGCCCGAATCTCCGGGATGCAGTGGATTTCGCGGGGATCGTCGTCCCACCCGTGGATGCAGAAGACCATCGAATTCATCATCACCCGCAGGCGTCGACCGGTGGGGAGCCGGTCGAACGCGAACTGTTCAAGGAACGCAGAGAATTCGCCGCGCTCGACCTTGGGCCGGCTGAATTCGTAAACGATGGCCTCCGCCTGGATCACCGGTTCACCGTGGACGAAGCAGGGCCGGCGGGCGACGCCAAAGCGGCATGTTGAATGGTCGCCATTCGCCCGGTCGCCCCGTACGATTTCGGCAGTTCATGATGAAGGACGGCCCCGCAGCGCAGGTTCTCCAACTGGTTCGGGAACGAACCGGCAAGTCCGTCCATGTCGAGCCGGACCCCAGTTTCCCGGCGAATGTGCTGGCGAGGCTGGATGTGGCGCGCGGGCCGGTTCCCGTGCATCGAATCGCCATCCACCCCAGCGTCGTCGATGCGCCGGAATACCTGATCGTGTTTCAGGCCGGTTTTCTCCTGCGCCGCTTCGCCATGGCGGCGGAGCAGCGCCGGGATTTCGCCGAGACCAAGCAGGGGGAAGAAACGGTCCGGGGCTGGGTCGAGGGCAGTCCGAAGTCCGCCCATTTCGATCCCAGGTCGACGCCGCGCCTCGTCCGGTTTCTGGCGTCGGGTCTCCTGAGCCAACTTCGCTCCGTTCCGGTCGGTCTTCGCGTCGATGCTTGGGTGCGACGGGAGTTCCCGGAACTCGCGGCCCTCCAGCGGAAGGCGCTGGACAAGCATCTGAACTACAACGCCGCGGGCCTGCGACCCGAAGTTCAACGGGCGATGCCCGACGATGCCTTGAGGGCGAGCCTCGGGATGAACGCAGCGTTCGGATTGTTCTGGGCCCGGCTGCTGGACCTGCCGCAGTTCGTCCTTCCGTACCGCGCTGCCGGTTACGAGAAGTTGGGCGCGCGCCTCCTCGAAGCCTGGGACAACTGCCCTCCCGAACCGGCGAACGATTGCCGCCTCGTTGACGCGTGGGCGGCGGTCATGGGCATCTCGGGATGGTACGAGTGGATCGAGGAGGGCCGGTGAGCACCGACATCCAAACGTTTACGCTCCCGTTGGAGCGGTTCGACCCCGATCTCCTGCCGCCTGACGCCCGGACTCCCGGCACCCCCGCCTTCCGACGGGCGGTCAACGAGTTCCTGCTCGGCGCGTTCCGCGGGTTCAAGGGCCGCGCCTCGGTTTCGGTCGACGATCGACAGGTGGCGGTCACATGGAGCCCTGATTCGTCAGCCCTGGAGACTCCTCTCGACATCGCGATCTCCCATCACCGAAACGGCCGCACGGCGGAGGGCGTCCAGTTGTTGGAACTCCTCCTGAGCCGGGACCCCGACGACGTGAACGTCCTCTTCAACCTCGGACTCGCCCTCAGCGAGGCGCGGCGACTGGCGGAAGCGGAGGATCATCTCGCCCGGGCGGTCGAATTGGCCCCGGACTTCGTCAACGCACTCGTGGCCCTCGGCGTCGCCCAATTGCGGCAGCAGAATAACGAAATCGCCATCGAGACCCTCGAACGCGCCGTGGCGCTGGATCCGGAAAACCCCTGGGCGAATCGGAACCTCGGCATCGGTCATCTCAAGGTGGGCGAGCATCCTGACAAGGCCGTCGAGCACCTCCGGAAAGCGGTGGAGTCGCAGCCCGGAGATCAGGGCGCCTGGCTCGCGCTCGGGGACGCCGAAAGCCAGTCGGGCCAAAGAAAGTCGGCTGCCGACGCCTACAAGCGGGCCATCGAAATCAATCCGCACAACGACCTCGCCGAAGTCGCGCGCAAAGCCAGCAGCCAGCTCGCTCAGACTTCGTTCGACCGCGCGCTGCCGCAAGGTTTCGCCCGGCCGGATGCTGTCGAATACTGCGTCGCCGCGATCAAGGAATTCCGGAACCGACCGGTGGAGGAGGTCCAGCGGATCGCATTCGAGATTGCAGCCCTGGGCCGGAGCGGACTCGACGTGAACAACGCCGAGAAGCGCTGCCGCCTGAATTCGCTCCCCGGCGAGTTCAGCGGGCTACAACTCGTCTGCCTGATCTACGTCGGCTTCCAGATCGTCGCGCCGGGGACGGATGTCGGGTTTGATTTGGCGAAGGAGTATGCCGCGGCTCTCGCGAATACCGGCTGAAGCGCATTAACTCCTCCTGCTGCCATGGTCAGGAACAATACCCAACCGCACCTGCCGGGGCCTTGCATCCTGCCGGACTCCCTTCCCATGCACGGCGCATGAAGAGCATGGACGTCTTCTCCCTTCGTGATTCGGTCGTCGGCGAATACCGCAAGTTCGCGACCTCCTTCACGACCATCCATGCCGCGGACATCCGCCGACAGGTCGAGGCCATCTATGCCGAGGGCCGCTTCTGGCCTGATCCGCTGATCCAGATCAACCCCAGCTACAAGCCTGGCGCGACCTTCGCCTCGCTGACTGCCGGTGGAGCGCTCCATCGGCGTATTCCGGAGATCTTCCAGTTCCAAGGCGTCCCGCTGCGCCTCCACAAGCACCAGGAGCAGGCCATCGCGCTGGCCGTGCAGGGCGAGAGCTACGTGGTCACCACCGGAACCGGGTCCGGCAAATCGCTCTGCTTCTTCATCCCCATCGTCAGTGCCGTCCTCTCGGAGAAGCGCCGCAGTGCCACTCGCCGAACCCGGGCGATCATCATCTACCCGATGAACGCGCTGGCGAACAGCCAGCTGGAGGAACTCGACAAGTTCGTTGGCAACCTGACCGGCGAGCGCCCCGTGACCTTTGCCCGCTACACGGGCCAGGAGGACAGCGACGAACGACGGGCGATTGCGGACAACCCACCGGACATCCTGCTCACCAACTTTATGATGCTCGAACTCCTGATGACCCGTCAGGACGAACTCGACCGGAAGGTGATCGGCAACTGCGCAGGCTTGCGGTTTCTGGTGCTCGACGAACTGCACACCTACCGGGGGCGACAGGGGGCGGACGTGGCCTTGCTGGTGCGTCGGGTGCGCGAGCGGCTTTCCCCGCAGGACCTTCAGTGCATCGGCACCTCCGCCACCGTGGCCAGCGAAGGATCCTTGGAGGACAAGGGTCGCGTGGTCTCCCGTGTGGCCTCACGCCTGTTTGCCACGGACATCCCGGAGAGCAACGTCATCGTCGAGACGCTCGAACGCGTGACCGATCCGGCCGAGAGCGCCACTTCGGTAAAGCCTCGCCTGGGCGCAGCGATTGACGCCGGCATTGCCTCAGGGATTTCGGATGCCGAGCTTCGCCAGCATCCGCTGACAATCTGGGTCGAGACCCGGCTGGGTGTCACCTGGTCCGAGATTGACCAGCGCTGGGTGCGGGCGCGTCCCATGACCTTGAACGAGGCCGCCAGTGCCTTGAGCGAGGATGCGGGTCGTGACGACACCAAGTGTCGGGAGGCGCTGCAAACGCTGCTGCTCCAATCCTGCCTGACCGAACGAGATCGGACCGGGCATCCGGACGCCTCGCCGAGGAGCTTCTTTGCGTTCAAACTCCACCAGTTCATCTCCGGTGCCGGCCACGCCTTCGCCACCTTGGAATCCGCCAGTAAACGGACGATCACCGTGGAGGGTCAGCAGTTTCTGCCCGGCCAGCCGGACAAGCGGTTGTATCCGGTGCATTTCTGCCGGGAATGCGGGCACGAATACCATCCGGTTCGACTCGCGTCGGACGCCACTGGCCGTTCCTTCCTCGCCCGCGACATCGATGACGCAGCTCCGATTCGTCCCGAAGAAGATACGGACGCCATAGAGACCGAATCCACCGACCGCGAGGTCTTCGGTTTCCTGACCCCGCACTCCCCGGACGCCGAGTTCACGTTCTCGGATCGCGACGAGGATTATCCGGAGGCCTGGCTGGAGTTTGACGCGGTCGGCACTCCCCGGCTCAAGAGCCACTATCGGCCGGCCCGGGCGCTGGAATTCTCGGTGGCGCCGAATGGCAAGCTGGGACAAGGGCTGAAGGTCTGGTTCATCCCCGGCCGCTTTCGCTTCTGTCTTCGGTGCGGCGCGACGCACAGCACGTCCGCCCGGGATCGGACGCGCCTCGCGCCGCTCTCCGCTGAAGGTCGCAGTTCGGCCACGACGGTTCTCGTGGGCAGTGCGCTGCGCTGGATGCATGGTGAGAATTCTGGTCTGACACCCTTCACCCGCAAGCTTCTTGGGTTCACCGACAATCGGCAGGACGCCGCCCTCCAGTCCGGTCACTTCAACGACTTCCTGTTTGTCAGCCTCATCCGCGCCGGATTCCTGGGTGCGCTCGATGCCGCTGGTGCCCAGGGCCTGCGCAGCGACGAACTGGGTGTGGCCCAGCAACGTGCGCTCGGCTTCGACCGTCCCTCAACCGAACTACGAACGGAGTGGCTGCTGGAACCCGGGTTAAAGGGTTTCAACCTTCAGGAGGCTGAAGCGACCCTGCGCCAAGTCCTGTCGTATCGGGTGTGGTTCGATCAACGCCGAGGCTGGCGCTACACCAATCCGAACCTGGAGCAACTGGGACTGGTGACCGTGGATTACCTCGGGCTGGAGGACCTCGCCACCGACGAATCCCTCTTCGCCTCCGGTCCGGATTTGCTCCGTCTGGCCTCGCCTGACGAACGAATGGCCGTTTACCGCGAGATCTTCGACCACCTCCGCAAGTGGATGGCCATTCGGAGCCAGGTGTTGGAGGCGACCGTCATCGAGCAATTGCTCCAGAAGTCCCACAGCCGTCTGGGCGCCCCGTGGGGTTTCGGCATCGACGAGAAGCCACGCCGTTCCCGCTGGCTGTTGGTTTCGCCACCTGCCCGCAAGGACACCAACCTGCGCGACGAAGACCTCATGGTTCGCGGTGGATCGCGAAGTTCCATCGGCAAGATCCTGCGTTCCTCGGAATCTCCGAGTGGCAATCCACTCTGGAAGGACAACACGGCGGTGCGGGCGCTCAAGCCCAAGGAATTCGATGCTCTGATGGAGGCGTTGCTCCGGGCGGCCTGCACGCACGGTCTCGTCTCGGAGGAGGTCACCCCGTTCGGCGATCAGACCGGGTTTCGCCTCAACGACGCCTGCATCCTGTTCAAGCGCGGCGGCGAGTCGGAGGTCAGCAATTCCAAGGAGAACGCCTTCTTCCGCGCCTTCTACCAGAACCTCGCGGCCACGCTGAGGACACCGGTGCATCCGCTCTTCGGCTTCGAGGCACGGGAACACACCGCCCAGGTCGATGGCGAGAAACGTGCCGTGCGCGAGAAGCGCTTCCGCTTTGGCGAAAAGGAACGGGGCGAGCTGCTGGCGGACGAGAAGCACTTGCGGGAGATCGGAGAAGCCAACCGCTTCCTCCCGGTCCTGTTCTGCTCGCCGACCATGGAGCTGGGTGTGGACATCTCGGCGTTGAACGCCGTCTACCTGCGCAACATGCCGCCCACCCCGGCGAACTACGCGCAACGCAGCGGCCGCGCCGGTCGCAGCGGCCAGGCCGCCCTCGTGTTCACCTACAGCTCTTCGCAGAGCCCGCACGATCAGTATTTCTTCCGCAACCCCAAAGCCATGGTGCACGGCGAAGTGCGTCCTCCGCTGCTGGACTTGGCGAACCGGGACCTCGTCGAAAGCCACCTGTCCACCGTGTGGCTCGCCTGCACGGAACTTCCCCTCGACTCGTCGATTGCCGAACTATTGGTCCTGAACGAAAGCGGGCGCCCGCTCCGCCAGGAAGTCAGCGAACCCAAGGCGAAGGCCAGGGTGGGCGAGGAGGCCCTGCGTCGCATCCAGCGGGTGCTCGAAATGCTCCAGGGAGACCTCACGCCGGAGTTGGCGCCTTGGTATTCCGGGCGCGACACGTTTGCGGCCGAGGTGGTGCAGACCGCGCTCCGGCGTTTCGACCAGGCCTTTAACCGCTGGCGCGATCTCTTCGTCGCCGCCGAACAGCAGCGCGATTCGGCCCGGCGCACCATGGACGACTATTCCGCCCCGCAGCAGGAGAAGCGCGCGGCCCAGGTTCGGCACGCGCAGGCGATGGACCAGATCAACCTTCTGCAAAAAGGCACGAGCAGCCTCTCCAGCGACTTCTACACGTATCGGTATCTCGCCACCGAAGGCTTCCTGCCGGGCTGCAATTTCCCCCGCCTGCCGTTGATGGCCCACATCCCCGCCACCAGCGATGGCCGGGGCCGCCAGACCTACCTGCAACGGCCCCGGTTCCTCGCCTTGTCCGAATTCGGTCCGCGCAGTTTGGTCTACCACGAAGGCCGTGCGTATCGGGTCGTGCGCGCCATGCTCTCCCTGAACCAGCAGGGCGGAGGCACCGCCGATGTTCGCCTGCCCACCAAGACGATCCGTATTTGCCGGGGCTGCGGGGCCGGGCATTGGAATGACGAGGCCTCGATGTGCCATGCCTGTGGCCTGCCCTTGGGTGATGCCGAGATCGTCAACCATACCTACCGGATCGAAAACGTCGCCACCCAGCCCACGGAACGGATCACGGCCAACGACGAGGAACGGCAGCGGCAAGGCTTCGAGCTTCAGACCACCTTCGAGTGGGCCATCCGCGACCACGTGCTGGATGTGAGGCGCGGCGTGGCAGTCGATGCCGAGGGGGAAATCGCCCGGCTCGCCTACGGCCCAGGGGCAACCATCACGCGCATCAACAAGGGGCTCCGCCGCCGGAAGAATCGCATCCAGCTCGGATTCAAGATGGATCCGGTGTCGGGATACTGGGCGAAGAACGAGGAAGAGGACATTGACGCTACCGATCCCACCGCCTCGCCCCGGCAGTGGATCGTGCCTACCGTGCAGGATCGCAAGAACGCACTCCTGCTTCAACCGGTGGAAGCAGAGCTGAAACAGGAGACCATTGCCACGGTTCAACACGCGCTGCTGCGGGGCATCGAGTTGGTCTTCCAGTTGGAGCAGGGTGAAGTGCTCGCCGAACCAATGCCCACGCGTGACGATCGCACAGGGTTCCTGTTCTACGAGGCCACCGAAGGCGGTGCCGGTGTCCTGACCCGATTGGCCGTTGAGACCGACCTGCTGGCGGAGGTCGCCCGACAGGCTCTGGCCATCATGCACTTCGATGTCGCGGAAAACCTGCCACCGGCAGCGGATTCGCTTTCGGATGCGCCGGGCACGACGTGTGTCGCCGCCTGCTACCGCTGCGTGATGTCCTATTACAACCAGCCGGATCACGAACTGTTGGACCGGCGTGATCGGGACGCCCGGACATTGCTCCTGCGCCTGGCGCGTTCACGGTTGGTGGGGGTTGAAACCGCCGCGCCAAGACAGGACACACCCACGCCTTCATCCGTGCCAGCGTCGAGCCCCTTGGCCTCATGGCTGGAATACGTCCGTCCGCTGGAGCTGCCAGCACCCGACGCTGAACCCTTGATCGCCAATGGTGCATCCGTTCCGCTCGCGTGGCGCGCCTTCTACGTCGCTGCCACATGGGAAGCGCCCAACCCGGAGTTGGCTGCCGCTCTCCGGGACAAGGGCTTTGAGCTGGTGGTGCTCGGAACCAACGCAGCGGCCTGGGCCGAATCCGTGCCGACGCTCGCCAAACTTCTGGGAAGATCCGCATGACCGCAGCCACTGCCACCGCTCCTTCGGCTCGCGCGTCCCACTGGACTCCCGGCAGCCTCGTCAAGGCCCGTGGCCGCGAGTGGATCGTTCTCACGGGTAGCGAGGCGGAAGTGTTGCGGGTTCGTCCGGTATCCGGTTCCGAAGAGGACCAGACGTTCATCCACCTCGAACTGGAGGCCGAGCCCGTCACCGACGCTTCCTTCCCCAAGCCAGAACCCAACCAGAAGGCCGGCCACGATGCCGCCCTGCTGCTGCGCGATGCGCTGGTGCTCTCGCTGCGTCGCGGTGCTGGACCCTTCCGCAGCTTCGGACAGATCGCCATCGAACCGCGCGCCTACCAGCTCGTGCCTTTGCTCATGGCCCTCAAGATGGAGACGGTGCGTCTGCTCATTGCGGATGACGTCGGCGTCGGCAAGACCATCGAAGCGGCTTTGATTGCCCGCGAGATGCTCGACCGTGGCGAAGTCGAACGGTTCGCCGTCCTGTGCCCGCCGCACCTGGTTGATCAATGGGTGGATGAACTGGAATCCCGCTTCCACCTCCGGCCGGTGGCCGTTACCGCTGCCAGCGCCGCCCGCCTCGAACGTAGTCTCCCCCCGAGCGAGAGCATCTTCACCACGCACCACCACACGGTGGTCAGCCTCGACTACATCAAGAGCGAGAAGCGGCGGGCTGAATTTCTCCGCGCCTGCCCCGAACTTGTGATCGTCGATGAAGCGCACACCTGCACCGCCACCGGCGCGGGACGTCATCAACGTTACGAACTGCTCAAGGGTTTGGTCGAAAACCCGTCCCGGCACCTCGTGATGCTCACGGCCACGCCGCACAGCGGCGATGAACCCGCCTTTTACCGTCTGCTGGGACTGCTCCAGCCGGAGTTCGAACGCTTGGCCGAGGCCACCGGCGACGAACGGACGCGCATGCGGGATCGGCTCTCCCGGCATTTCGTGCAGCGTCGTCGTCCGGACATCGCGGAATGGCAGGACGGCAGCCTCTTTCCCCGGCGCGAGACGACGGAGCTGACCTACCGCCTCACCGGCGACTGGGACGCCTTCTTCAACGCCGTGCTCGATTACTGTGCCACCGTCGTCGAGGCCGCCGGGGGCGATGAGCGCACCCAACGGCTCAACTTCTGGGGCACCCTCGCCTTGATGCGTTGTGTGGCCTCCAGTCCGGCCGCCGCCGCCCAGGCCTTGCGCACCCGAGCCGGAACCGGGGACGAGACCAACGACGAGGAACTGGAAGGCCGGGTCTTCGACGGCGCCGGGGACACGCTCCCCGATGACGACGTTGAACCACCGGCCGCCAGCGAAGCGGCCGTGCTCGCCAGCCTGATCGAGCAGGCCGAGAAGCTGGCCGGGCAATCCGGAGACCCCAAGCTCCGCCTCTTGACCGAACATCTCGTGGCGTTGGTCAAGGAGGGGTTCAGCCCGGTGGTCTTCTGCCGCTACATCGCGACGGCGCATTACCTCGCCAAGCATCTCGCCGCGAAATTCAAGGACGTCACGGTCGGAGTCGTCACAGGCGAACTGACCCCGGACGAACGCAAGGAGAAGGTTGCCCTGCTGGGCGATGCCGAGCGGCGTTTGCTGGTCGCCACGGATTGCCTCTCCAAGGGTGTGAACCTCCAGGAGAGCTTCGACACGGTCATCCACTACGACCTTTCCTGGAATCCTACCCGGCATGAGCAGCGCGAGGGCCGCGTGGATCGCTTCGGCCAGAAACGTGAAGTCGTGCGAGCCACGTTGATCTACGGCGAGAACAACCCGGTCGATGGCGCCGTGCTCGAAGTCATCCTCCGCAAAGCCGAGAAGATCCGGGAAGAGTTGGGGGTGCCAGTGCCTTTGCCGGACGACGGTCACACTCTCAGCAAAGCGCTCTTGAAGGCAGTGATGCTGCGCCGCCGCGATGGCAGCCGGAAGCAGCAGACTTTCGACTTCCTGGAAATGGAAGAGGCCAAGGCCATCGAGGCGCGCTGGCGGGATGTTGCCGAGAGAGCCAAACGGAATCGGACCGTGTTTGCCCAACGCCGCATCAAGCCCGAGGAAGTCCTGCCCGAATGGCGCAAGTCGCTCGCCGCCTTGGGCGGCAAGGAAGACGTGCAGCGGTTCACCGGACGCGCCCTGGCTCGCCTTGGCGGTGCGCTGGAACCCATGAAGCATGGCTACAAAACGCCGCTGTCCGCCCTCCCTGACGATGTGCGGGAGCGGCTGGAGGCCGAAGGGCTGGAAGGCACGATGCTGCTGGATTTCGATTATCCGCCCGCGCCGCGTTGTCGCCCCGTTCAACGCAGCCATCCGTTGGTTTCCGTGCTGGCGGAGACCCTTCTCGAACGAACCTTGGGCGGCGGCGGACTCGATGCCGACGCAGATCCCGGGGTGCTCGGCCGGGTCGGCTGCTGGGTGGCCGAAGGTGTCACGTCGCTCACCTGGGTGGCCTTGGTTCGTTTGCGGCATCAGCTCGGCACCCAGCGCGGCGCCAACAGCACCACCACGCTCGTCGAGGAGGCCACGGCCATTGCCTGGGGCGGCAGCGACACTCCGCTCGAAGGCCCCGACGCGCTGAAGCTCCTGCAACCGTCCCCCCTCTCCGACCCGCCGCCGCATGTGCGGGAACGCTTCGTGTCGCAAGCGCTCCAACAACTGGAAGGGCGCCGCAAGGACCTCGACGCCTTCGCCGAACACCGTGCCCAGGTGCTCCTCGCCGACCATCGTCGCGTCCGTGAGGCCGCCGATGCCCGGGGCAGCTACTCCGTCCGGTCGCTCCTCCCGGTGGATGTCATTGGATTGTTCGTCTTGCTGGCCCGGATCGACTAAAAAGGCGCACCGCATGTTGACACGGCTGATCATTCGCAACTTCAAGGTCTTCGGTGAGGTGGACATCGAATTGGGCGAACGCGTGGTCTTCGTGGGTCCCAACAACTCGGGCAAAACCTCCGCGCTTCAGGCCCTGGCACTCTGGAGCATGGGCGTTCGGAAGTGGGTCGAAAAACGGGGTTCGGGCAACGTGCCGAAGGAACGGTCGGGCGTGACGCTCAACCGCCGTGATCTCATCGCGCTTCCGGTCCCTTCGGCCAATCTGCTCTGGCGGGATCTGCATGTCCGCGAAGGCGTGCGGGCCAACGGCAAAAACAAGACGCGCAACGTCCTGATCGACGTGGAGGTGGAGGGAGTCGATGCCGGGAAGAGCTGGCGCGCTGCCATCGAATTTGACTACGCGAACGAGGAATCCCTCTACTGCCGCTCCAGGCTCGGGCCCTCCGGCGACCGGCTGGAAATCCCGGTGGCCGCCGCGACCGTGCGCCTCGCCTATCTGCCTCCCATGTCCGGCCTCGCCGCCGTCGAAACGCGGCTCGACGAAGGCGCCATCGCCGTACGCGTTGGCGAGGGCAGAACCGCCGAAGTCCTCAGGAATGTCTGCTGGCTGGCCTTTCAACGGTCCGATCGCCAGCCATGGAAACTGCTCGTCCAACAAATGGAAACCCTGTTTGGGGTTCAGCTCGACGAACCGCGCTACATCGTCGAACGCGGAGAGATCGTCATGAGTTACCGGCGGGGTGGTGTTCAGTTGGATCTTTCCGCCAGCGGCCGGGGACAGCAACAGACCTTGCTTCTCCTGGCGCACATGGCGGCAAATCCGGGGGCGGTTCTGCTGCTCGACGAACCTGATGCCCACCTCGAAATCCTGCGCCAGCGTCAGATTTACAACGTGATCACCGACATGGCGCAGGCGACGCGAAGCCAGGTGATCGCGGCCAGTCATTCCGAAGTCATTCTCAACGAAGCCGCGGACCGGGATCTCGTGGTTGCCTTTGTCGGCAAACCCCATCGCGTCGATGATCGGGCCAGCCAGGTCCTGAAGGCCCTCAAGGAAATCGGGTTCGAGCAGTATCTTCAGGCGGAACAAACGGGTTGGGTGCTCTACCTCGAAGGCTCGACAGACCTCGCGATCCTCCGGGCGCTGGCCCGCCGTTTGGACCATCCGGCCGCCCAACACCTCGAGCGCCCTTTCGTCCACTACGTTCGCAACGCCCCGTCGAACGCCCAGCATCACTTTCAGGCCCTCGTCGAGGCCAAGCCGGATCTGGTCGGTGTCGCGATCTACGACCGACTCCAGAAGCCCCTTCCTGAAGGCGATCGCCTGCGGCATCTGGCGTGGCGGCAACGCGAGATCGAAAACTACCTCGGCTCGCGCAACGTGCTCCTCGCCTACGCCCGCGACGTCGGCCTGCGTCAATGGGACGAACTCGGTGCGGCGACTGCGGTCGCCGCAATGGAGAACTCGATCCGGAAGATTGGCGAGGCGGTCGCCACCTTGCGGAAAGGCGTTCCTTTTGGTCCGGACCTCAAGGCCACCGACGATTTTCTGGATCCCTTGTTCGAGGATTTTTTCCGGGCCATCGGGTTGCCCGAAAACACCATGACGAAGACGGATTACCACACGCTCGCACCGTTCCTCTCACCCGCTGAAATCCCGGAGGAGCTCGTCGAGAAGCTGAATGCCATCGAAAGCGTCGCCTCCCAAGCCCGCCCCGCGTGATGAGTCGTCCAATCGGAAAGCGTCGGGACCGCGCAGCCCAACTCGCATTTGAGGCGCTCTCCATCGAGGGCGGCCTGTTGTCACCGGAATGGCTCTCCAAGGTCGCGCAACTGGCCGCCGGTTCCCAGAGCGAGGCGGACTATCGGATTCCCAAGGGACTGAACCTTCGTGACGAGATCGGCCGCTACTGGCGGATCGCGCAGGCTCATTGGGGGGAATGGCGAGCGGGGAGCGGCGAGCGGCGAGCGGATCGGAGGGTTCCGATGTCGGCGGCGGGGTGGGTGGTGCCGCTGTTGAGGGACGTTTTCGGGTTTTGTTCGTTGGTGGAGGCCACGCCTGCTTCTCTCGGCGATCGATCCTATCCGCTCGGCCATGCGGCCCTGAGCGGAAGGGTTCCTGTGGTGATCGCCCCGGCGGGGCTTGGATTGGACGCGCATTCGCCAATCCTCGGCGACGAGGGACGCCGCCGCAGCGCCTTCGGGTTGGCCCAGGAATACCTCAACGCGGCCGAGGGTGCACTCTGGGGCCTCGCCACCGATGGTTCGACCCTGCGCTTCCTTCGTGACAACGCCAGCCTCACCCGGCCGGCTTGGATCGCGGCGGATCTCACGCGCATCTTCACCGAGGAACGCTACGCCGACTTTGCCGCGCTCTGGCTGCTGCTCCACGAAACGCGGTTCGGACGCGAAGGTCAACCCGTCACCGAATGCGCGCTGGAAACCTGGCGCACTGCCGGCCGCGAGGAAGGCACTCGCGCTCGCGAACATCTCCGCAAAGGCGTCGAGGATGCACTCGTGGCGTTGGGCCAGGGCTTTCTCGCGCATCCCGAGAACCAAGCGCTGCGCGCCGCGCTCCAGGACGGTTCACTGACCACCCGCGACTACTTCAGCCAACTGCTCCGGCTCGTCTATCGCCTGATTTTCCTGCTGACCGTGGAGGAGAGGGGGCTATTGCATCCGGTCGGAAGCGAGCGGCGAGCAGCGAGCGGTCTGAACTCGGGAGGGGAGCTGGTAACCGAAGTCGGACAATGCCGCCACGAGCTTCCGGCCCCACCGCTCGCCCTCTACGAAGAAGGCCACTCCATCCGGCGCCTCGCCAAGCGCTCCCTCAAACGCAGTGCGCACGACCGCTTCGCCGACCTCTGGGATGCCACGAAGGTCGTCCTTCGAGGTCTCGCCGCCGGGGAACCACGCCTTGGTCTGCCCGCGTTGGCCGGCATCTTCGCGCGGAACCAATGCCCGGTCCTCGATGCTGCACGATTGGAGAATCGCGCCCTGTTGCTCGCCGTGTTCAAGCTCGCCTGGCTGCGCGACGACGGGGCGCTGGCCCGCGTGAACAAGCTCCTCGCGCGGGTGCCCGAGCACGCGATGGGCCTGTTCGTGCGGGCCCGCGTGCGCGAGAAGCGACGCGAGCACCGCGACGCCCGCAGGGACTACGAGCGCGCCGTCGCCCTCGACCCCGCCCTCGCCGACACGAACTTCTGGGACGCGCTGCTCCCGCACGCGCCGAGCGACGACGCGGCGTCCGCGCAGGGGACGAAGGGCGCCGAAGAGGGCATCACCTTCGCCGACGTGGGTGGCCTCGAAGACCTCAAGGAGCGGGTCCGGATGAAGATC
>JBBQML010000030.1:0-15502 GCA_038328885.1 Verrucomicrobiota bacterium
CGGTCTTTTCGTCGTAGCACGGCGTCAACTCCTCCGCGAGGGACCGCTCGTTGCAGTACTGCTTGGCGTCGCGCCAACGCACCCGCTCAACCGGCCCCTTGGGACTCGCCTGCCAGCGCGAGGGATCCGGAAGCTGCACGCTGGCAAACATCGCGTGCGTCACCTCGAAACGGTCCATCAGGAAACCCGGGAGGCGAACCGGGTGCGCCGGAGCTTCGTCGGCGCTCCCACGGTCGGTGCCCATGGTGAATTCACCCCCCGGCAGGAACACCATCTCGACTCCGGACTTGGTGACCACGTCGAAAACCCCGGAGCCGGCCGTACCGACGGCGGTCGAAGCGGCGGGATGCGGTGCGGCCGAGGCGTCCGAGGGAACGGACGATCCCGGCGGCGACGAAGCAGGCCCGCAACCGAGCGGCCCGAGGAGGAGCAGGGCGAGCAGCGGGAGCACCCGGGAAAGCTGCCGGTTCATCGGTCGGCCCTCGCCAGTGCTGGCCTGATCCATGATGGCTCTTTGTTGCTGAGTCCGTTGGTGGTGACCACCAGCAACTCCCGCTCGCCGGCCGTGGCGAGATCAATGATGCCCTCCCCGTCGGCCCCGACCACGTTGAGGTCCCAGCCCGGAGCGTAAACCCCGACGATTTCGCAGGCGGACAGGAAGGTCCCGGGCTTGGTCGGATCTCCCTTGCTTGCGGGCCCCCGGCTCAGGCTGAGGAAGCGGCTGTCGGGGGACCAGTCCACGTGATAGGTCTCCAGCTTCTGGTCCTGCACCCGCAGGCGCCAGGGACCCACTGCCGGGGTGTCGGCGTCCAGGTCGATCGGAGCGACGGCAATCTCGTGGTCGCCGGAGCCCCAGGCGATCTGGCGGCCGTCCGGGCTTAGGCAAGGCCGGCAGCCGGGGATGTTGAGGTTGATGATCCGGTTGCCCCGGGCCTCGATGAGGAGAATGCCGTGCTCCACGCCCATGCCCGCGTGCACGGTTGAGACGATCCACTTGCCGTTCGGCGAAAAGCCCGGGTTGTAGAGGTGGTGGAGATTGGTGGAGTTCGGGTGGGGCTCGATCGCGCCGTCTGCGAGCCGGCAGAAGCTCATGCCGCGCGTGTAGAAATCGATGACGTTGAACTTCGGGTATTCCTGCGGCAGAAACCCGATCCGCTGGCTGTCCGGGCTCCAGAACGGCTCCCGCGCACCGTCGGCCAGCTTTCGCCGGTTGCGGCCATCGACGTCCATGACCCAGAGACTCCGGATCGCCTCACGACCTTCCCCCGTATCCACCGAAAAGCAGATCTTCGTGCCGTCCGGCGAGGCTTGGGGATAGTGCTCCTGGACCTGGGGTGTTCGGGTGAGATTCACCAGCTTCGAGCCATCGGCATTGACCACGAAGATCTCCCAGTTGTCGTCGACATACGACTCGTACGCGATCTTGAAGGGCGAGCCGGTCAGGCGCTCGCGAAGGGAGGGGCCACCGTCCGCCGAACTGCCGGAGAGGGGCTGGAGCAGGCATAGGAGCAGGGCGGCAAACCGCGCGGACCCGGCGAGGAAATGACGGAACCAGCCGGGCTGGGGCGGGGACTCGGATTGGCGCGGCATGATGTGCAGCCTAGGAGGGCAGCTCGGCTGGCCTCAATGTCAAACGGGGGAACGTGTCCCCCGAACGCCGACTTGACCCAGCCGCTCCCAGCCGGTAGAGCCGCACGCGTGTTGCGCTCCGCAGCCCAGGCCTCGGTACTTAAGCAGGACGGCGTCATTTGGCGCCGTCGCGTGGCGTCCGGGCGTTTGGTGGCTGCGGTGTGAATTCAGCCAAACCGTCCGGGAGCCCGAGGGGCTGGCCGGATAGAGTTCGGTTGGTGGTCGCTGTTTCCCCTCGGTTCCCGGTCCTCCCCTGACCCTCATGGAACCGACCCCTGCCCTCGAACGCCGCGGCATCCTGCTGACGCTGTTCTCCATCGTCCTTTTCGCGGCCAACGTGCTTGTGCTGCGTGCCCTGACGCTCTGGTCGCCAACCGCGGATGCCTACGTTGCCTCGGTGTTCCGCGGGTGGGTGGGGCTCGTGGTGGTGGGGATTGGATTCCGGCGCCGCGGTTTCGAGCCGCGTCACCTCCTCTCCCGGCCCATGGTGTTGCTGCGGGGGGCGGTTGGGGCGGCGGGGGTTTTTCTCTTCTACCTGACCATCGACCACCTGGGCGCCGGGCGGGCCGTCATCATCAACCTCAGCTACCCGATCTTCGGCGCCGTGATCGCCGCGATCTGGCTGAAGGAACGGGTTGAACCGCGGCAACTGGGCTGGATGGCCCTCGCCCTCGCCGGGTTGGGCGTGTTCTTCCTGGGCGAACTCCGCCACGGGGGATTCAGCCGCTACGAGTTTCTCGGCCTGCTCGGTGCCGTGGTGGCGGGGGTGGCCGTGGTGCTGATCCGCCTGCTCCGGCACACCGAGCACAGTTCGACGATCTACGCGTCGCAGTGCGTGTGGAGCGGGTTGGCGGCACTGCCGTTCTGCCATGGATCGCTGCCACAGCTCTCCGGAGTGACCGTGGCCGGCCTGTTGGTCGCCTCGCTCCTGGTGGCTGCCGCCCAACTCGCCCTGACCCAGTCCTTCCGCTATCTCTCCGTGGCGCGCGGGTCCTCGTTTCAAATGCTCCTGCCCGTGCTGACCGCCCTCGGCGGCGTCGTGTGCTTCAACGAGCGGTTCGAGAGTGTGGAATTGGCGGGAGCCGCCGTGACCCTCGTCGCCACGTGGTTGGCGGTCCGGCGCCGGTGCTGAAGGAACCCCGCTCGTGCACCGCGAATCCCGGGTTGTCCGCTTCGGTCCGGACCGCGGGTTTCCAAACCCGCAGCGCGTGGCCTCGCGGCAACGCCAGGGATTCCTCCCCACGCCCTACCCGCGCACCACCCGCTGCGCCTCGGGAGAGGCGCACTCCGGACCGCGGGTTTCCAAACCCGCAGCGCGTGGCCCGGGCTTGTCATCGGCGGAACATTCGTCCAGCTTTTGAAACCATGAACCGGCGGTTATTCCCGTCCCGCGGTTCCGCGCTCTGGCCGCCGGCCGCCCTGGCGGTGCTGCTCGTCGTGGGCGTGCTGTCGTCCGACTCACGGTTGGAGGCGGCGCGCCCGGAACCAGGGGTGGCGGCCTTCCTCCAAACCCACTGTGCGGACTGCCACGATGCGGAGTTGCACAAGGGTGGACTGGATCTCGGCGCCCTGGAGTTCGCACCGGACGATCCGTCCAATTTCACCCGCTGGGTCACGCTCCACGACCGCGTGCGCGACGGCGAGATGCCGCCACCGAAACGTCCGGGACCCTCGACCGGGGAGCGAGCCCGATTCCTCGAGGGCCTCGCCTCGCCGCTCACCGCCACCGACCAGGCGCGCACGCGCCGGGAGGGCCGTTCGACGCTGCGGCGGCTCAACCGGTACGAGTACGAAAACGCCCTGCGGGATCTGCTGGGAGCCCCCTGGCTGGCGGTGCGGGAGATGCTCCCCGAAGACGGCGTGGCCCACCGGTTCAACAAGGTCGGCGAGGCCCTGGATGTGTCCCACGTACAGATGTCGCGTTACCTCGCGGCAGCGGACTACGCCCTCAGGCAGGTCCTCGCCCGGCAGGCTGGCCCACTGCCGGCCCGAACCGAGCGCTTCCACGCCCGTGATCAGCGCAGTTTCACCGGTCCCATGAAGTTCTCGGTGTTCAACACGGCCCCGGAACGTGCGACCTTCCCGGTGCTCGGCACCGACGGCCAGCCCGAGGTCCGCGCCGGTCAGGCGCCGTTGACCGTGGGGACCACCAACGCCGCGCTGCGCGAACTCGAGGGGGTTGGCGTCGTCGCCAGCGCCTACGAGCCGCTGGAACCAAAGTTCAACGCGTTCAAGGCGCCAACGGCAGGGCGCTACAAGCTGCGGCTCAACGCGCTCGCGGTGTGGGTCGGACCAGGACCTTCGAACAAGTGGTTTATCCCCAACCTCGACGACATCCAGCCCGGCCGTCGGGCCGAACCGCTGACGCTGTACGCGGAATCGCCGCCCCGTCAGTTGCGGTGGTTGGGCCGGTTCGACGTGACCCCGGAAGCCGAGGTGCGCGAACTGGAAGTCTGGCTGCACGAGCGCGAGATGATCCGGCCGGATGCGGCGCGGCTGTTCCGTTCCCGGCCCGGCCCCGCACGCTGGCAGAATCCGCTGGCCGAGAAGGATGGCCAACCCGGCGTGGTGTTCCGGTGGCTGGAGGTCGAGGGCCCCCTCCACGACACCTGGCCCCCGGCCGGCCACCGCCTGCTCTTCGGCGACCACCCGGTCCGCGCGGGAGCCCGACCAGGCGATGCCGTCGAAGTGATACCGGAGGGCGATCCTCGGCAAGCCGCGGAGACGTTGCTCGCGAACTTCGTTCAACGGGCCTACCGACGACCCGTGACCGGCCGTGAACTCCAGCGTTTCCTCCCCGTGATCGAGCGGGCCTTGGAAGCCGGCCATTCCTTCGTGGACGCGATGGTCGCGGGCTATGCCGGGGTCCTGTGTTCGCCGGAGTTCATCTACCTCCAGGAGGCACCCGGGCGCCTGGACGACCACGCGCTCGCGGCGCGCCTCGCCTTCTTCCTGTGGAACGGGCCTCCGGACGCGGAACTGCGCGCCGCGGCGGACCGCGGGAAACTTGCCGACGAGGGGGAGCTGCGCCGTCAGACCACGCGGCTGCTGGATGACCCGCGCTCCCGTCGGTTCGTCGACGCCTTCCTGGATTACTGGCTCGACCTGCGGCGCGCGGAAGCCACCTCGCCGGATGCGACGCTGTACCCGGACTACTACCTCGACGACCTCCTGGTGGAATCGGCGGTGGAGGAGACCCAGCGGTTTTTCGGCGAACTGCTCCGGGGCAACCTTCCGGTGCGGAACCTGGTCGCGGCGGACTTCGCGATGCTCAACGAACGGTTGGCGACACACTATGGATTACCGGGCGTGGAGGGCGCCGAGGTGCGGCGGGTGTCGCTGCCCGCGGACAGCGTGCGCGGGGGACTGCTTACCCAGGCGAGCGTGCTAAAGGTCACCGCCAACGGCACCACGACCTCGCCGGTTCTCCGGGGTGCCTGGATCGTGGAACGGATCCTCGGGCAACCGGTGCCGCCGCCGCCGGCCGCGGTGCCGGCCGTCGAGCCTGACATCCGCGGGGCGATCACCATCCGGGCTCAACTGGAGAAGCACCGCACCCAGGAATCCTGCAACGGCTGCCATGCCCGGATGGACCCGGCGGGTTTCGCGTTGGAGAACTTCGATGTCCTCGGGGGCTGGCGGGAGCGCTACCGTGCTCAGGGCGAGGGGTCGCCGGAACCGGGGATTGGAAAGGGCGGGCAGAAGTTCGAATTCCATCCCGGCCTCCCGGTCGACGCCACGGGAACCCTCCCGGATGGTCGCGCGTTTGTCGATGTGCGCGACCTCCGGCGGATGCTGGCCGGGGACGAAGGTTCCCTCGCGCGGAACCTGGCCCGTCAACTGGTGGTCTACGCCACCGGGGCCCCCGTGCGTTTCGGCGACCGCCCGGAGATCGAGCGGATCCTGGAGCGGGCCAGCGGCTCCGGCTCTGGCGTCCGCCGCCTCGTGGAAGAAGTCATCCAGAGCGACCTGTTTCGCATGAAATGAATGAACCGAGGGTCCCCACCCCTCACCCAAACCCGGACCCCTCACCCTCCACCCTCCACCCTCACCTTCCCCGATCCCATGAACTTCCCCCACGTGTCCCTCGGTCGCGCGTTGTCACGTCGTCGGTTCCTGCGAGGCGCCGGGGTGGCCCTCGGGCTGCCCCTGCTCGAATCGATGCGACCCGCGTTCGCTGCGGCCACGGAGAACCCCGCGACGGCGGTGCCCCGGCGCATGCTCGCCGTCTGCAACAACCTGGGGCTCCTGCCGGAGAAATTCTTCCCCGCCCAGAACCAGGCCGGACGGGACTATGCGCCCTCGCCGTACCTCGACATGCTGGCGGCGCACCGCGAACAACTCACGGTGTTCAGCGGCGTCTGGCACCCGGACGTCGACGGCGGGCACCCGGCGGACAACTGCTTCCTCACCGCGGCTCCGCATCCGGGCAGCGGCGGGTTTCGCAACACCATCTCCATCGACCAGTACGCGGCGGAACGCCTGGGCCACCTCACCCGGTTCCCCTCCCTGACCCTGGGTGTCAACGTGCAACAGGGGCAGCGCAGTCTCTCCTGGACCGGGTCGGGCGCACTGATTCCCTGCGAGGAAAAAGCCTCGGAGGTGTTCAAACGGCTCTTCCTGGTCGGCTCCCCCGCGGAGGTCGAGGCCCAGGTGCGGCGGCTGAAGCTCGGTGAAAGCATCATGGACGCCGTGGCCGGGCAGACCCAGGGTCTGCGGCAGGACCTCGGGCCACGCGACCGCGAACGACTCGATCAGTATCTCACCGGTGTTCGCGATCTCGAGCAACGGCTCGAGATGGCGCGCGAGTGGGAGCGAAAGCCCAAGCCCACCGTGTCGGATCCGCCACCACTCGATCCCGCCGATCCCCGGGAGTACATGGAGAAGGTCCGGCTCATGTACGATATGGCCCGACTGGCGTTCGAGACCGATTCGACCCGGTTGATCACGCTCCTGCTCGACAGCGTGAACTCGCCCGCCATCAAGGTGGAGGGGAACGACACGAGCGACGGCTACCACAACCTCTCCCACCACGGGAAGAACGCGACCAAGCTCGCGCAGTTGGAGGTCATCGACCGCGGGCACATGAAGCTCCTCGACCGGTTGTTCACCGAACTGGGGCAGCGGCGCGAGGACGGCTCCCCGCTGCTGGACCGGACGATGGTTCTCTACGGGAGCAACCTGGGAAACGCCAATACCCACGTGACCACGAACCTACCGGTCCTCTTCGCGGGCGGCGGTTTCCGCCACGGACAGCACCTCGCCTTCGATCGGGAGCGGAACTACCCCTTGCCGAATCTGTTCGTCTCTATGCTCCAACGCCTGAATCTGCCGGTGAACCAATTCGCGACCAGCACGGGAACGATGCGGGGTCTCGAACTCGCCTCGTCCTGAGGGACGGTGCCTGGGGTTTCGCCATTTCCTCGGGACTGATCCCTGGCTGGCAGGTGTCGCGGAGCGGCTACCGAGGTTGGGTGGCCTCGAAGTACCGGGCGAAGACCGTCGGTCCCCACGAGGGTCGGGGGTCGATCCGTCCGGCACCTGCTTGTACAGCTTGGTCACGGGTTGCTCTCCGCGCCCTCCGCGGCTCCGCGTGCAAACCTCATGGATCGTCCCTGGCAAGCTACGGAGTGGAGGAGCCGGGCCGCGCCTGCACCCGCACCGGGTACGGCGGACGAACCGGCACCGCGGGCGGATTCCGCTCAAGCTCGCGGAGCACCGTCTCAATGGCGCGCTCGAGTTGAGGGTCGCCACCGGCGATGACGTCCTTCGGGGTTTGCTCCACCTCGATGTCGGGAGCGACCCCCTCGTTCTCCACGCGAAAGCCATCCTCGCTCCAGAACGCCAGGTTGGGAGCGGTGACGCCGCCGCCGTCCATGAGCGTGGGGAACCCGAGGATCCCCACCAAGCCGCCCCACGTTCGCTTGCCGATCAAAGGCCCCAACTGAAGCCGGCGGAACATCCAGGGCAACAGATCGCCACCGGAACCGGCCGTTTCGTCGATGAGCAGGACCTTGGGACCCTGGATCCCCGCGATCGGGGTACGGATATCGCTTCCGTAGCGCAGTGCCCAGTGGCTGATGAGCGGGCGGCGCAGGATGTCGATGTAGTAATCGGCGACCGAGCCGCCGCCGTTGTGGCGCTCATCCAGGATCAAGGCCGACCGGTCGGCTTGCGGGAAGAAATACCGTTTGAAGTAGGTGTGACCGAGATCGGCGGTGTTGGGGACATACACATAGGCCACCCGGCCCTGGGTCGCCTCGGTCACCCGCCGCAGGTTGGACTCGATCCAATCCCGGTTGCGGAGCGCCGATTCGTTCTCGACCGGGACGACGCGCACGGTACGCGAGCCGGTACCGTCGGGGTTGTGTCCGACGGTGAGTTCGACGCTGCGACCGGCGGTGCGCTCGAATCGCTGGTACAGGTTTTCGGGCGGCGTGAGGTTCCGACCTTCCACCGCCAGCAGGTACTCGCCGTTCCGGACGTCGACGCCGGGTTCCGTGAGCGGTGAACGAAGGTCGACGTTCCAGTTCAGGCCACCTAAAACCTTGCGAAAACGGTAGCGGCCATTCGCGATCTCGTAGTCCGCCCCGAGGAGCCCGCCCGGAATGGGCTTCCACTCGTTGAGCAGGTCGCCGGGACCCTGGTACGAGTGGCCGACCGCCAGTTCGCTCAGCATCCACTGGATCACCCGGCTCAGATCGTCCCGGGTGGCGAGGTGCGGCAGGAAGGCCTGGTATTTGACCAGCATTGCCGGCCAGTCCGCGCCATGGAAACCAGGGTCGTAGAAGAAATCCCGGTTGACGCGCCAGGCCTCGCTCAGGATCTGCGGCCACTCGAGGGAGGGCTCGACCCGCACCCGCACCCGGCCCAGGTCGAGCTTGAACTTGCCCAGATCGAGTTTGTCGCCGAGGTCGACGCAGTGGAGGTTCTCACCGACGCGCACCAGGGCCCGCTTGGTGTCCGCGGAAACCGTGAACGCATCGGCCTTGTCGAGCAAGGTGTCCTCCTTGCGCTTGATCAGGTCGTAGCGAAAGACGCCGGGATCGGCGTCGGGATCGGTCGACGCGGTGCGCCGGTAGTAGATCTGGTTGGTGGCGCCGGGTTGGAGATCGAAGTAGCGACCCGCTTTGAGTGGAAGCGCAAGGATCCGTTCGGGCAGACCCTCGGCATCGAACTTCACCGGGGGCACGGGCGCCTCCGCCGGGGCGTCGCTCTTGGACTTCTCGGCGGAGCCCGCGGTTTCGGCGGGTTTCTTGTCGTCCTTGCCCGCGGAGGCGGTGTCCACGGTCGGGGGCGGGGACGGAACGGCCGGCTTCGGGGTCTCCTCGTCGCTCTCCCGGGCCAGGGGCGACGGCACGCCCTTCGCCAGCACGGCAAAGTAAATCTGCTGGACGGCACGCAGGTCGGAATTCGCCTGCGAAAACCAGTCGTTCACCGGCCCCGCGTCGGTGGAAACCAGGAAGTACAGGTACTTCCCGTTGGCGTCGAAGGCAGGACTGGTGGCGTCCGCGAGACCGTCGCTGACGGGGTAGGATCGGGCGTCGGCGATGGAGTAGAGGAAGATCCGGTTGAAGAAGGTGGGGGTGTTCTGCGTGTACGCCAGCCACCGTGAATCGGGCGACCAACGGTGGTGGAGCGCGGGGATCGGGCCATACACGACGTCGCGGGCCACCTTCACCACCCGGCTGGAGCCGATCTCCACCACGCGGATGGCGTGGCTGTTGTCCACGAAACTGAGGAACCGCGAATCGGGGGACCATCGGGCATCGCGGTAGAACCCCGGACCGTCGAGACGGATCACCCGGGTCTCGGCCTTGCCATCCTGCGGGAGAAGGTGCAGGGCGTACTCACCACCGGCGTCGGAGAAGCAGGCGATCCAGCGACCGTCCGGCGACCAGGCCGGGGAATGTTCGTGGACACCCGGGGTCCGGGTCAGGTTGCGGTCGTCGCCCTTCTCCCGCGGCAGCGTGAGGATCTCGCCGCGGAGATTGACCGCCACCCGGTTGCCCGAGGGGGAAAGGCTCGTCTCCCGCACCCACTTCACGCCCTCAGCCCAGCGAGGGCGCAACTCGAGCAGATCCGCGGCGAGCCCCACCTCAAGCCGCTGGGCAGTTCCCTCGGCAGGGTTGAGCAGGTGCAGATAACCGGCCTGCTCGTAGATCACGCGACCATCCCCGGACGACGCGTTCAGCACCGGGAAATCCGCATGCACGGTCAACCGCACCACACTCCGACCCGCGCGCTCGTACCGGTACAGATTGAACTCACCGTCACGGTCGGAGCGGAAGCAGAGCTGGCCGCCGACCCAGATCGGGTCAGTGTCGTTGCAGCGGCCCACCGGTTGGGGGACGGCTTCGACCTCCTGGGTGGCGACGTCGAAGAGGAGGATCCGGGCCGCGGCCCCGCCGCGGTAGTGCTTCCACTGCCGAAATTCGTCGCGGAGCGGCACGTAGGCGATGGTCCGCCCGTCCGGACTGATCGCGGCCCGGCTCGCATTGGGGATGGGGAGCTGCGTCGGGAACCCACCCTCGACCGGCACGGTGAAAAGCTGGGTATAACGGCCGGTGTAAACGTGCCGAGCCGAGGCGAACAGCACGGCGGAACCGTCGGGCGTGAACCCCAGCACGCGATCGGCGCCCGGGTGCCAGGTGAGGCGACGGGGCACCCCGCCTACCGCAGGCACCACAAAGACGTCTGTGTTGCCTTCGTAGCTGCCGGTGAACGCGATGAGCGTGCCATCCGGGGAATACCGCGGACCGAACTCCTGGCCGGGATGGGTGGTGAGGCGCCGCGGGTGGGACCCGTCGCGTCCGGCGGTCCAGAGATCGTTCGCGTAACCGAAGGCGATCTGGTCCCGGCTGATGGCGGGGTTCTCGAGAAGGCGGGTATCGGAGATGTCCACGCCAAGGCTCGTGACAGTGACCAGCAGGGTGACCCAGAGGGCTGCCGGCATCGGGGAAAGTGGGCAGGGTCGCGGAACCGCGCCAACCGTGGCAATGCTAGGTCGTTGCATGGAGGTGGAGGAGGCTTGGTCCGCGGTCGAGGCTCTGTCAAATCCGGAGCCAACAGCCTCGACGACGCGGGAACCGACGTGAGGAGGCTCAATCCCCTGGCCTTTCGGGGGTGTTTGAGCCTCTTCACGTCGACTCCAACGTTTCGTTGTCGGGCCGCTAAACGAACCGGGGTTTCCTGCCGATGGAGTGAGGGTGATGCCAGCGCCAGCAACGGAGCCTCCGGTCACCGGGACCTATTTTGCCTCCGCCACACGATCCACCGCCGAGGAGATCGCCCGAGCCCACCGGACCGTGGGCCTTTCCGAGATGGTGGGGCAGTCGTTCGACGCCGTGCCCGATCTGATCCTGATCCTGGATCGGAACCGTCAGGTGGTCTTCGCCAACCAGGCCGCGATGGAGGCCCTCGGCAAAAAGCCGCAGGAGGTGCTGGGCCAGCGCCTGGGCGAGTTGCTGGACTGCGAGCGGGCCCAGTCCGCGCCGTCGGGTTGCGGAACAGCCGAGGCCTGCCGGACCTGTGGAGCGGTGGCGGCGATGCTCCAGGCGGTCAAGGGAACGGAGGCAACCGAGGAATGCCGGATCTCCCGCCGGGGCCAGGGAGGCCCGGAAAGCCTCGACCTGCGTGTCCACTGCAAACCCTTCCTGATCGGGGGCGAGAGCTATGTCGTCTTTGTCGCCCGAGATATCAGCACCGACAAACGCCGCGAGGTCCTGGAGCGCATCTTCTTCCACGACATTCTCAACCTCGCCGGCGGGATCAACGGAATCACCGGGCTGCTGGTGGACAACGTCGTGTCCCTCGACAGCGTGATCGGCGAACTGGAGGTGGCCTCGAATGAGCTCGTGATGGAGATCCACAGCCAACGGCTCCTCCTGGCCGCCGAGCACGGGCAGTTGCCGGTCGTGCCCCAGCGACTGGGCTCAACCGAACTGCTCCACCGGGTCCGCCAGGCCTTGGGGCGTCACCCCGTCGCGCAAGGCCGCATGATCGAGTTCGCGTCCGACACCGAGTCGTTCGAGTTCACCAGTGACGAAACCATCCTGACCCGCATTCTGGGGAACCTGCTCAAGAACGCACTCGAAGCGTCATCGGTAGGCGGGCGGGTGCAACTGGGCTGTCGCCGGACCGGATGCGGGGTCTCCTTCACCTGCCACAACGACGGCTGCATGCCCGAAACCACCCGGCTGCAGATCTTCCAGCGATCGTTCTCGACGAAGGGGAGCGGGCGTGGCCTGGGCAGCTACAGCGTGAAGCTTCTGACGCAGAAGTACCTCCTGGGAGAGGTCGGGTTCACCACCACTCCGGAGGCGGGGACCACCTTTGTCGTCAGGCTGCCCATGGAACTGCCCGGCGAACCCACGACGGTCGAGGAATAACGCCGCATCCTGGAGGGTTTCGTTGCCTCGGAACCGCTTCCACGGGCCCGATCACGTCCGAGAACCGCTGGGCACCCGGGGTAGGGCCGGGCGCTTAGCCCTTGCGGCCGAGTCCAAGCGTTTCCTGACAGAAGCGCAGGCTGCGCTCGAGATCCAGCTTCTGGCGGTCAGCCTTGCCGCCGTCATATTGCTCGATCGCCTTGCCGCGCTTCACCGCGCGGAGGAACCGGGCGAACTCCGCGCCGCTCTTCTTGGGAAACGCCCCCCAGAATGCGGGGTCGAGGTAAGGCAGTTCCATGGCGAAGCCGCCGATCGTCTCGATATTCACCGCCACCTCCGGGCAAAGTTCCGCATAACGGGCGAAGTACTCCTTGAGGTCCACCACGCTCCCGTCGCCCATGGCAACCCACTGCACCTTGCAGCCCTTCTCGGTCTCCCAGGCCACCGTGTCCCGGAGACTCGTGCTGAGGGCGTACGGCCCGAGTTTTTCCAGGCTCTCGAGCGGGTCCTCCATGGTCCAGAGTGCGTTGCCCGAATCCATGTTCGCCCCGACCCAGTCGCGTCCGGCGGCCTCGATGAGCGACACCAACTCGCTGGCGGTGAGGTCGCCCGCGTGATTCTCGATCGCCACCTTGACGCCGAGATCGTGGGCGAGGCTGCGCTGGCTCTTAAGCACCTGGAGGGTGTCCGCGATGCGGGCTTCGATTCCCCCGGGGGTTCGTCGGTCCTCCCGGGAACCCAGCACGACACGGAACACCGGGGAACCCACCGCCTTCGCCAGCCTGAGCCCGAGCGCGAGGTGTTCCTCCGCGGTGCCCCAGTCCTTTTTGAAGGTTCGCGAGGTCGGACAGATGCTCCATGACCCCAGCAGCACCTCGATGCCCCGGTCGGCCGCATAGCCGCGGAGTTCAGCAGCGTCCGCCTCCTGCAACGAACCCAGTCCGGGAAGGTCGGTGATAAACAGGGTATCGAGCTTCAGGGAGGCCGCGTAATCGACCAGGGCGCGCCCCTTCCAACCCGTGGCGCGAACCGCGAAGTTGTCCATGCCCAGGCGGATCTTGCGCGCCGGCAAGGGGTCGGCGGCGGGGAGGCGCTGGGACAACGCCGCACCAGCGCCGAGAACGGCCAGGGTGCGGGCGAACTGGCGACGAGACACGGCGGACAGCGGTGCGGTCGGGGGGAGCGGGACGGAGTTCATGGCGGCGGTAGGCGGCTTGATCCCGGGTGGTGTAAACGCCCCGCGCCCGAGGCGCCAGCCTCTTTGCAGTCGGTATTCAAGGACCGGGTTGGGCCGTCACGACCGTGTAAGTGCGCTTGCCCTTGCGCAGCAGCACGTGCTTGCCGAAAAGCAGATCCGCGCTCCCAAGGTGACGCTGTGCCGACGCCTCCCGCACGTTGTTCACGTAGATGCCACCCCCTTCGACATCCTTCCGCGCCTGCCCTTTGGACGGACACAACCCGGCGTGCACCAGCACCTCCGTGAGCGCAATGCCCGTCCCTTCGAGCCTGGTCCGGTCCAATTCCTTGGATGGAACCTCCCCTACCAGTTCGGCGAACGTGCTCTCGGTGACCCCGGCCAGATCGCCACCGAAGAGAATCTGGGCCGCCCGGACGGCGTCCTCGCAGGCCTGCTCGCCGTGCACCAACCGGGTCAACTCCTGGGCGAGCGCTGCCTGGGCCGGCCGGGCCGCGGGGTTCGCCAACTGCTGCCGCTCGAGCTCCTCGACCTGCTCCGCCGGCAGAAACGTCAGGAATCGCAGCAGCCTCCCCACGTCCGCGTCCTCGCTCTGGATGAAGAACTGATAGAATCGGTAGGGGCTGGTTCGGGCGGGGTCGAGCCAGACGGCGCCGGAGGCCGACTTCCCGTACTTCGTGCCATCCGACTTGGTCAGCAGCGGGTGGGTGAGTCCCCAGACGGTGAGGCCCGCCTTCTTGCGGCAGAGTTCGATCCCCGCCGTGATGTTGCCCCACTGGTCCGTGGCCCCTATCTGCAACTCGCAACCGAAGTGGTGGCGCAGGTGATGGAAGTCGAAAGCCTGCAGCAGCATGTAGCTGAACTCCGTGTAGCTGATGCCGGCCTCGCTATCCAGGCGCGCCCGCACCGAATCCTTCGCCACCATCATGCTGACCGAGAAGTGCTTCCCCACCTCCCGGAGGAATTCGAGGAAACCCACCGGCGCGGTCCAACTCGCGTTGTCCACCAACCTCGCCGGGTTCGCCACGGCATCAAAGTCCAGGAACCGCGCCAACTGCGCCCGAATCCGGCCGAGGTTGTGCGCGAGTTGGTCGGTGGTCTGAAGATTGCGTTCGGAAGAACGCCCGCTGGGGTCGCCGATCATCCCCGTCGCGCCGCCCGCGAGCGCGATCGGGACGTGCCCCGCCAACTGGAACCGTCGCAGGCAAAACAGCGGAACCAGGTTCCCGACGTGGAGGCTGTCGGCCGTCGGATCGAACCCGCAGTACAGCGTGATCGGGCCCTGCGCCAACCGCTCGCCCAGCACCGTCAGGTCCGTGCAGTCGGCGAGCAGCCCCCGCCACTTGAGGTCCGAGAGCAAATCCATGGACCCGGCAGTCAACCAAGGAACGCCCGCCGAGGCAAACCCCAGGTCAAGTTCCTCGTCGACCTCCGGGCGCTCCCCGGTAACTTGCGGGCACGATGCTGCCGCCCGGCACCACCATTCGACGCGCGACACTCGAGGACCTCGAGACCTTGCGCGGCCTGTGGCGCGAATTCCGCCTCCCCGAACACGAGCTCGAAAAGCGGTTCACCGAATTCCAACTGGCCGTCGACGCCCAGGGCTGGATCCTCGCCGCGCTCGCGTTGCGGTTCGTCGGCCACCAGGGGCAGGTCCACAGCCTGGCCATCCGCCGCGCCGACCTGGAACCGGTGCTCCTCGCCGCGCTCTGGGAACGCCTCCTCACCGTCGCGCACCAACAGGGAGCCTACCGTCTCTGGAGCCGCGAGCGCGGGACCTGGTGGAGCGCGACGGGTTTCGGTCCGGCCACCGCCGCCGACCAGAGCCAATTCCCTCCGGCGTTCGGAGAGAGCGCTCATTGGCTCACGCTGAAACTGCGGGACGAACCCCTGAAGGTGATCGCCGCAGAGGAGCAACTGGAGGCCTTCATGGAGCTGGAGCGTTTGAAGACCGACCGCCTGGTGCGCCGCGGCCACTTCCTGAAGCTCCTGGCCACCGCCCTCGCCGCTCTGCTCTTCGCCGCGACCCTCGGGGTCCTCCTCATGATGATGCGACGCAGCCGGCCGACCCCCGCCCGGCGCCCCCTGCCCTGAACCCCGCCGTCCGCCAAAGGACCGCGTGGGGGATCTCCCGCGGGGAATTCGTCACATTCGGGGCGCGCGGGGTGCCTGGAGAGGTCGATGCGGAATCCCTCTGGATTCTCCGCGCTCCGGACCGCGCCTCTCCCGAGGCGCAGCGGGTGGTACGCGGCTCGCGCATAGGAGTCGATTCCCGCGCGCGTCGCGA
>JBBQML010000031.1:0-15209 GCA_038328885.1 Verrucomicrobiota bacterium
GAGGACCTCTCGGGGGGCGATCGCGAGATCAACGCCGGCCACATCCGGGCGGTGCTCGCGGGCCGGGATCGGGGGGCCCGCCGGGATGCGGTGCTGCTGAACGCAGGGGCCGCGCTGTTCGTCTCCGGCCGGGCCCGGAGCATCACCGAGGGCTGGGAACTCGCCTCGGAGCTGGTGGATTCTGGTCGGACCACGGCGAAGCTCGCGGAGTTGGCGTCGTGAGCGGGGGCCCGACCTCAGGGCGGCCGGCATTCCGGTTGGCATTCCGGCTTGCGAGGGCGGGGCCGGTTGCGTGACCTTGCCGCTGTTCAGCAGCGGAAGGCCACGCGCATGTATAAGATCATCGGCGGTGACCAGAAGGAGTACGGCCCGGTCAGCCCAGAGCAACTCGCAAGCTGGGTCCGGGATAATCGGGCCAACGGGCAGACGTTGGTGCAGCGGGAAGGGGGCCCTTGGGTTCCCCTCGGTTCGCTGCCGGAGTTCACCGTGATCCTGTCCGAGCAGGGTGGGGGTGGGGCGGGGGCAATTCCGGCATCCGTTCCCTCGGAACCCGGTTCGGTTCCGTCCTCAAGCCCCGCACCCACCGGCGGTTTTGGTTCCGGGGGTTCCGGGGGATTGGGCGGCGGTCCAGGCCCGGCGTGGGGCGGCGGTGGAGCCAACGAGGAGCATGCGCGCGAGCGAGCGCTCCAGATGGTGTCCGGTCCCGCCACGGGGCTGCTGGTCACCGGGATCCTCTGTGCGGTGCTCTCGCTCGTCGGCCTGGTCGGGAGCCTCATGGGAGCGCAGTTCCAGCCGCCACCGGGCGAGGTGCCGCCCGAACTGCAGCAGTTCTTCGACATGATGCAGAACTTCCAGGGCCCGATGGCGATCGTCGGCAGCCTGTTCAACTTCGCGATCAGCGGGCTCGCGATCATGGCCGCAAGGAAGCTGCGCACGCTGGAGAGCTTCGCGTTCGTGGTCACCGCGACCATCCTGACCATGGTCCCGTGCCTCTCGCCCTGCTGCTGCCTGGGGCTGCCCGTCGGGATCTGGATCCTGGTGGTAGTGTTCAAGCCCGAGGTGAAGTCCGTCTTCCGCTGAACCGCGACGCCCGTCCGCAGACCATGGCCGTGGCAGCCCCTGAGTCCCTTCCGCCGGTGGCGGAAGGCCGTGTACGGAGGCGTCTTTGGGCGGTCCTCGGTCTGGCGATCCTGGTGGCGGCTGGTGCCCTGCTCCTTTTCCTGCAACGTCCGCAGGGACAGTTCTTCTATCCCCGCTGCACGTTCCATTCCCTGACCGGTTGGCTCTGTCCAGGGTGCGGGGGGTTACGCGCAGCCCACGAGCTGCTTCACGGACGCCCGCTGGCAGCCGCACGCGGCAACGCGTTGTTCGTGGTGCTGGTGCCACTCGCCGTCACTTGGTGGGGATCCAGGCGGTGGCGCCGGCAGCCCGTGACCCTTTCCCCCAGGGCGGTCTGGCTGGGGTTCCTGGTCATCGTCGCGTTCACGTTCCTCCGGAACCTGCCCTTTGCCCCCTTCTCCCTGCTGGCGCCCTGAGTTCCTCGGATGCGTCGCCTTCGCCCTGTGCGGCTCCTGATCATCAAACTCTCGGCGCTCGGGGACGTGGTGCACACGCTGCCGGCCCTGACAACGTTGCGGCGTCATCGGCCCGACGCCGAGATCAGTTGGCTGGTGGAGGACGCCAGCGCCGGGCTGGTGGAGGGCCACCCGGCACTCAACCGCTGCCTCGCGTTGCCTCGCCGGGAGTGGTCGCGGCTGGCGCGGACGCGGCGATGGCTCCGGGCGGGACGAGGTCTGGTTCGCTTCGTGCGCGAGTTCCGCCGGACTGAGTACGACCTGGCTCTCGATTTCCAAGGACTGGCGAAGAGTGGCCTCTGGATGATGCTGGCGCGGAGTCGGCGCAAGGCCGGCTTTGGGCGCGGGTCGTCCCGCACCGAGGGCGCCTGGCTGGCGCTGAGCGAACGCGTGCCACCTCTGAGCGCGGACGTTCACGCTCTGGACCGCAGTCTGCATCTGCTCGAGGCTCTCGGATTCCCCCGGCTACCCGTCGCCTATGACCTCCTCCCCGGCCCCGGGGTGGGGGCCGAAGTGGACCGTCTCCTTCGCGACGCCGGGCTGGACCCGTCTACCGGTTTTGTGGCGATCAACCCCATGACTCGATGGCTGACCAAGGACTGGGAGCCGGGCCGGTTCGCCGCGGTGGCCGATCGTCTCCAGGAGGCGGGGTTCCCGGTGGTCTTCACGGGTGCCCCGGGAGACCGGGAGGCCATCGACCTCATCCTCGACCGCATGACCGTCCGGGGTGCGAGGGTCGATGGGCGGACCAGCCTCATGGGACTCGCGGAGGTCTGTCGCCGGGCCCGCGTGGTCCTCTCCACGGACACGGGACCCATGCACGTGGCGGTCGCGATGGGGACCCCGGTGGTGGCGCTCTTCGGGCCGACCGCGCCATGGCGCACGGGGCCGCACGGTCCAGGGCACGTGGTGCTCAGGGTCGGACTCGACTGCAGCCCCTGTTTCCGTCGACGATGTCAGACGACACAGTACGAGGCGCGGGCGTGCATGCTGCGGATCGATGTGAACGAGGTGGTGGCCGCCGTACTCAGCCAGGCGGCTGGGGGCACGAGGTGATGCTGGGGTGGTAGGCCTCAAAATGCGAACGGCAGGGCGGGAAGCCCTGCCGTCACGACACAAATGGGATGATCTGAGGAACCGGCGACCGTTACTTTCGGGGGGTCTCGGTCTTGGGAGCGTCGGCAGCAGGGCGCTCGCCACGGGGGCTGCGCGGGCCGCGGGCGGCCCGGTCGGGTCGACCTCCGTCCCGGGGTGACCGGGCGGGTTCCTCGACCTTCGGCGGGGGCGGGTTCGAACTCTCGATGTGGAGCTTCAGTTGGACATTCACCTCGCCATGAAGCCGGAGGTCGACCTCATGGTCGCCCAGCGTGCGGATCGGGCTCTCGATGTGGATCTTCTTCTTGTCCACGACAGCCTCGAACTGATTCTTGAGCTCATCGGCGATGAGGCCAGCGGTGATGCTGCCGAACATCTTGCCGTCATCGCCGGTCTTGACCTTCAACTGGAGGGTCAGCCTGGCGAGGCTGCGGCCGAGTTCGCTGGTCGCGCTGAGCTCATGCGCCTCGCGTTCAGCGCGGCGCTGTTTGAGGACGTCCAACCGGCGCCTGTTGGCGGCGGTTTCATGGATCGCGAGTCCGCGAGGGATCAGGTAATTCCGGGCATAGCCGCGGGCGACCTTGAGGTGATCGGTCTCGGCGCCGAGGCCGACGACATTTTGGACCAGGAGGACTTCAGTCTTGGACATGGGATGCGGAGGTTGAAAGGGGTTTGAGCGGATCGTCCGAGGGAGGCTCAGAAGGGGACATCATCGACTTCGCCCACGGCGGCATCGTTGCCATCGGGGGCGGCAGGGTCGGCCGGACGGGCCGCCGGGCGGGACGAGGGGGATGAGGGGCCCGTGGGGGTGTTCGCGGGGGCGTTCGCGGGGGCCGAGCCCATGGATGGGGTCGGTGGCGGACCGCCCGGACCGCCCGGACCGCCCGGACCGCTCTCACCGCCACGGGGACCGCCGATGAACTGGAAGTTCTCCATCACCACCTTGAGTTTGGAGACCTTTTGCCCGGTGTTCTTGTCGTCCCACTGGTCCAATCGCAGCCGGCCCTCGACGAAGAGGGGATTGCCCTTGCGGAGGTACTGGCCCATCAACTCAGCCTGTTTACCCCAGGCCTCGATGTCGACGAACGTGGTCTCCTCCTTGACCTCACCGATCTCGGTCTTGTAGGAGCGATTGACGGCCATCCCTAACTTCGCCACGGCCTGACCCTTCGGCGTGAAGCGCAGTTCCGGATCCCGCGTGAGGTTCCCCAGAAGGATCACTTTGTTGAAATTGGCCATGGCAGGGCCCGCCTTGGGGCGGGGTTAGGCGGCGCCGGCGGTGGTGGCGACAGCGGCCGCTGGAGCGCCCTCGAGGGTTGTGGACGCGGTGGCTGATGCCCCCGTAAAAACCACCCGGAAGACGTCGGCGTTGAGTCGGAACTTGGTGCGGAGACCCACCAGAGCGGCAGGGTCACACTGGAAAATGAAATTGGCGTAGAAGCCCGAGACCGCCTTACGGCTGGCCGCACGGGCAAACTGGCGCTTGTCCATTTTCTGGACCGTTTCGACTTGGCCGCCGGCGGCGGTGATGTCCGCCGTAATGTGGTCGATGACGTCTTTGACGCCTTCTTCCTTAGCCGCTGTGTTCAGGATGAACAGACCTTCGTAGCGTTTCACTGCATTTCCTCTCTTACTTGGCGGGCCCGTTGAACCGGGCCATCGCTTTCTCCATGCCTTCTTCCAACCAGCAGGTCACCTGCGCCTTCGCGTGCGCGAGGACCTGCTCGAAAACCTCGGCTTCCTCCGGGCCAAATCGTCCCAGCACGTGGCCGGTGATTTCGCGACCGCCCGCCTCGCGGCGTCCGATCCCCAGCCGGAGCCGCAAATAATTGCGAGTCCCCAGATGGCTCTCCACCGAATCGAGCCCGTGATGCCCGCCACTGCTCCCGTCCGGACGCATCCGCACTGTGCCCAGTGGCAGGTCGGCATCATCGACCGCCACCAACACCTGCTGCAGCGGGACCCGGTAGTACCGCATCACCGCCCCGACCGCCTCCCCGCTGGCGTTCATGTACGTCAACGGTTTGACCAACCAAACCGGCCTCGCGGCCCGCTGCGCCTGGGCTACTTGCGCCCCGAACCGGGCCTCGGTTTGCCAACTCCCACCCCACCCTTGTGCCAGCTTGTTCACCAAGAGAAAGCCTGCGTTGTGCCGGGTCCTGGCGTACTCCGCGCCGGGATTGCCGAGGCCGGCGATCAGAAACGGCGACGTCACTTGCCGATGACCATCCCCGGGGACCCTACCTCGGTGCTGGCAGCGGCAGCCCGCGCCTGGGTCACTTCTTCTCCTTCGCTTTCTCGGCCGGTGCGGCAGCCTTCTCCGGCTTCTTGCCGGGCTCCGCGGCGCCCTCCTCATCCTTCTTTTCCTTGATCATTTCCACATCCCCCGCAGCCGGCGCGGCGACGCCTTCGGCGGCGGTCTCCTCGGCTTCGGTGCGCGGCGCGGCGACGGCGAGTACCGGGACCTTCTTGTCGCCGATGATCTCCACCCCAGCCGGGAGCGGGATTTCGCCGAGGTGCAGCGACTTCCCGAGGGCGAGGTTGGAGACGTCCACCTGGAGGGTCAGGGGCAGGTCGGCCGGCAGGGCGCGGACCCGGAGCTTGTGAAGCACATGCTCGAGCACACCGCCATCTTTGACGCCCTGGGCCATCCCTACGGCCTCGACGGGTACCATGACGGTGACCAGTTCGTCGGCGGCCACCTCATGGAAATCAATGTGGATCACTCCGCGCCCGATGGGGTCGTGCTGGACATCCTGCACGAGCGCCAGGCGCTGGGGGTTTGCATCCCCCTCGATGGAGAGGTCGACGAGGATATTCTCGGCGGCGGAGTGGGAGATCAGCTTGCTCAGCTCGAGTTGGTTGATCTCCAGGGTTTGCGCCGCGCGTTTCCGGCCGTAGATCACGGTGGGAACACGCCCGGCAGCACGCAGTTTGTTGGCGGCGTTGCGGCCGGTGACGCTGCGGGCATAGGCGGCTAATGGAACCGATTTCATCGCATGTTCGACTCTGTCCCGGTCGGGGGCCCAGTTGCTAGCTGGTCCGCCCGCCCTTGAACTCAAAAAGCGAGGTCACCGACGAATTACTGTGAATCCGTTTGATGGCCTCACCCAACAAACCCGCCACGGACAGGGTGGTAAGTTTGAAGCCGCTGTAAGCGGGGCGGGGGACCGTATCAGTGGTGATCAGTTCGTCAATGTTGGATTTTCGCAGGCGCTCCACGGCCAGGTCCGTCAGGAGGGCGTGCGAGACGCAGGCGAGCACCTGGCGAGCGCCCCTCGACTCCAACAGGCGGGCGGCCGAGGTCAGGGTGCCCGCCGTCTCGGTGAGGTCGTCGACCATCAGGACCGTCTTCCCGCGGATGTTGCCAATCAGGGTCATCGACTCGACCTCGGTGGCGCTCTTGCGCTGCTTGGCGACGATGGCCAGTCCCGCCCCCAGGACTTGGGAGTAGGCGTGGGCCATCTTGATGCCGCCGACGTCGGGGCTCACGATCACCAGGTTGCGCAGTTCCTTGCGCCGAACGTAGTCGTAGATCACCGGCGCGGCGTACAGGTGGTCGACCGGGATGTCGAAGAACCCCTGAATTTGCTGGGCGTGCAGGTCCATCGTCAGCACGCGGTGGGCGCCGGCGGAGACGATGAGGTTCGCGACGAGCTTGGCGGTGATGGGGACGCGGGGCTGGTCCTTTCGGTCCTGGCGGGCGTAGCCGTAGAAGGGGATCACCGCCGTGATGCGGGTGGCGCTGGCCCGGCGCAGCGCATCGATCATGATGAACATTTCCATCAGGCTGTGGTTCGTGGGCGGGCAGGTGGACTGCACGACGAACACATCCTGCCCGCGCACGTTTTCCTCGATCTTGACGAAAGTCTCCCCGTCCGGGAACTGGTTGCAGACGGTGCGGCCCAGTTCCACGCCGATGCTGGCGCAGATCGCTTCCGCAAGGGGACGGTTCGCATTGCCACTGAAGATCTTCACGGGTGTCGCTGCTCGGGGGGTTGCACTGCCACTTCGCCGACCGGGCGGGGGGACCAAGGGCGGGGGGACCCTAAGCTCGGGGGGCTCGCAGGGCCAAGTGGTTTGTCGCCGGACTGTCACCGGCGACCGGCCGGCGGACCTCACACCGGCACGGCGAGCAGGGGGCAGGTCGTGCCGTGCAGCACCTTTTCCGTGGTCGTTCCTCCCAGGGCGTCCCTCAACCCCTGTCGACCCTCGGTGGCCATGACGATCAGGTCCGCCTCCGTCCGGGTCGCCTCCTCCAGGATCGTTCGCACCACGGGGCCTTCGCGGACGACGCTGTCCGTGGTCCAGTCGGCGTGGTTGGGGTTCTCGAACTCCGGCAGGTCTTCCTCGTGACCCACATACAGGAAGCGGAAGTGGATCGGGGTTGGAGTGAACAGGAGGCAGAGCCCCACCGCAGCCTCGACCGCCGCCGCCGGCTCGGGGTGGTCGTTGATCGGGATCAGGACCTGCTTCAGCTTCACTACGCCGGTCTCCTCGTCGACGAACCCACCTCGGTCCCGCGGCAGGAACAGGACGGGGCGCCGGGTCTCCCGGGCGACGTTTTCGGCCAGGGGTCGGCGCATCCACCGTGAGAGACCGCGGAGACCGCGGAGACCGCGGAGACCGCGCGGTTGACCGGCGGTCATGACGATCAGATCCGCCCCACCCTTGCGGATCTCGCCCCCGATCTCGGCGACGAGGTTGTCGCCCTTGCGGACACTCTTGCGGACCGACAAGCCGAGCTTGCGCACGTCATCGTGGCTCGCGTTCTCCGGAATCACGCCCCAGGCCGCGAGCACCTTTCGGGTCTGGGGGAACCCTTCCCAGTCCACCTCCTCACCCTTGGGCCCAACATGGAGGAAGGTGAGGCGCCCGTGAGCGGCCAGAGCAATGCGCAGGGCGTGCGCGATGGCACAGAAATCCGTCTCCACAAAATCCGTGGGATGAAGCACGGCTTCGATGACGATAGGTTCCATGGCGCGGGCCGCTCCAACCGCGCCGTAGGCTTTCTCGGCGGGCGCCACCGCGTCCACGCAAAAGCAGAACTCCGGGGGCAGGGCCGGGTCGGGGGTGATGCCGGAAAGAAAAAAACGCAACCCGGGCACCTCGCGGCGACCGGGTTGCCTGCTTCCGCCAGCCTGGCCGGGGCGGCCTTACTTGCCCGTGCTCTCGTCCACGACGACGAAGTGTTTGGCGCCGTCACGCCAGACGCGAAGCAGGATTCGGGGATTCGCGAGGTCCTGGGAGGCCTCGATCGCCTCTTCCGCGTCCCGAACCGGGCGGCGGTTGATTTCGCTGATGACGTCGCCAGGGCGCACGCCCGATTCGTAGGCGGCGGATTCCTCGTCGACCTCCGTCACCAGCGCTCCCTGAAGATCCCGCGGAAGTTGGAACCGCTGACGGGCTTGGGCGGTGATGTCGGCCACGACGACTCCCTGCAGCCCCCCGGTGTCAGCGTCTCCGGGCAGTTCGCGACGCAGGCCGGCGGTGGGGCTATCGGGCAGTTCCTTGAGCACGACTTCCAGGTTTCGGGGTTTGCCATCGCGGATCAGCGCCACGTCGACCTTCTTCTCGGGTGCGGCCTGGCCTACGAGGAGCTTCAGGTGTCGACGGTCGCGGATCTCGCGTCCGTCGAACTGGGTGATGACGTCCCCGTTCTGCAACCCTGCCTTCTCGGCCGGGCTCCGGGGGCTGACCTCGGCGACGAGGGCTCCTCGGGTGTCCTTGATGCCGAACTCCTCAGCGAGCGCGGGGGTGACGTCCTGGAGGTTGACACCCAGGAACCCGCGGACGACGCGCCCGTGCTCGACGAGGCTCTCCATGACCGAGCGCGCGAGGTTCGCGGGGATGGCGAACCCGACGCCATTGTTGCCACCGCCGCGGCTCAGAATCGCCGTGTTCAGGCCGATGAGGCGCCCCTGGACGTCGACCAGCGCGCCCCCTGAGTTGCCGGGGTTGATCGCCGCGTCCGTCTGGATGAAATCCTCGTACTCGAGGCCGCTCGGACGGCCGAACACGGCGCGGCTGATGGCGCCGACGATGCCCATGGTGACGGACTGACCGACGCCGAACGGATTGCCGATCGCCAGGACCACGTCGCCGACCTCCACCGTGTCGCTGTTGCCCAGCGCGATCGGGGTCAGCCCCGTGGCTTCGATCTTGAGCACGGCGACGTCGGACTTCGGGTCCCGACCGATCACCTTGGCGTCGTACTCCCGGCCTTCGGGGTTGAGGGCGACCTTGATGGCGTCAGCACCCTCGATGACATGGTTGTTGGTGAGGATGTAGCCGTCTTCCGTGACCACCACTCCTGACCCGAGGCCGTGCTGGCTCGGGAGTCGGCCGGATCGACCCGGCGCGCCTTCGCCGAAGAATTCCCGGAACATCGGGTTGTTGCCGAACGGCGAGGGCATGGCCTCGGCTCTCTTGGGCTTGGTGCTGGTGAAGACGTTCACCACGCTGGCCGACACTTCCTTGATCACCGGGGCGAAGCTGGTGCGGAGCTGGGTGTCCCGCTTGGCGGGTTGTTCATCGACGCGGAGCTTCAGTTCCTGCGCCTTGGCGCCTTCGCGGGCGCCGGCGTTTTGGGTGAAGGCGATGCCCGCTGCGGTGAGCAGCAGGACCCCGGCGAGCAAGGCAAGCCGGGCCTTGAGAGGCAGTGCGGGTGAGGTTGTCATAGGCAGATCTTCAGAAAGCTGCGGTTGAGGTTTCATTTCGAACACACGCCTACCATGCCTGTTGTCGCTGAGCGGAACCTTGCCGCGGCATTACAGATTCGTAAGGAAGCCCGGGATCCGAGGTCGGAGGTCCGAGGTCGGGGATCCGAGGTCCGAGGTCCGAGGTCCGAGGTCGGAGGTCAGCGGGCGGAGGGCCGGGGATCGACGCCAGGTGAGTTGGCGTCCCGGAGCGCGCAGACGCCTTCGTGGAGGCGTCGGGCGAGTTCCTTGCGGTCGGTGATGCCGACGAGCGGCGGACCGAAATAGACCCGCGCCCGGACACTGCGCTTCGCGAGCAGATTCAGGAAATGAGGAGCAAACGTCATGTCGCGCCAGTAGGCGACGTCGTCCCCCAGGGTGCCTTCGCCCGGATCGATGTCGTAGGTGACCCAGGCCGGTGTGACAGGCCAACCATTGGCGGCGGCGGGTTCCAGCAGGGACGGTCGGAAGGGTAGGACGCGGTCCCCGCCCGAGCTGGTACCCTCCGGAAACAGGGTGACCACGGTTCCGGCCTCGATGATTGGGCGAAACGCGGCGGCGATCTCGGCGACGTGGGAACGCTGGCCCCGCTTCAGGAAGAGCGTCCCGCCGCAACGGGCCAGGGAGCCGAGGAATGGCCAGGACGCGACCTCCGCCTTTGAGACGAAGACCATCGGGCCGGTGGACGCGAGCACCGCGATGTCCAGGTAGCTGAGGTGATTGCTGACAATCATGCCCCGGGACGGCGGGGGCCCAGGGGCGTGGCAGGCGATCCCGGCGCAGCGGAGTGAGTTGGCCCCGTAGATCCGGAGCCAGGCCGCGCACGCCGCCGGGTCACCACCCCGACCGCTCCGGCCCAGTTGCCACCAGTGCTTCATCCAGCCGATCCCGTTGGTCGCGGAAAATCGAGCCAGACGGGATGCAACCCGGAGAGGATGACGCAGGGCGGTGGACATCGGGCCGGGGACCATGCCTATCAGAGCGGGGCGGACCTCAACCAACCGCGCCAGTCTGCCAGGGTGTCGATGTCGGCGAGACGTCGCAGGACATGCGCGGAACGGCCGGCACGCAGCGCACGTTCCAGGGTGGTGTCGAATACCGCCGCGGTGCTCCACGGCATTTCGGTGAAGAGGTCGTCCGCCGGGGCACCGAGGCCGATCAACCAATAGCCGCCGTCCAGTGCCGGGCCCAGCACCACCTCCCGGTGACGGAGGTGGTCCAGGGAACCGAGCAGATCCGATTCCTGGAGTCCCGGACAGTCGGTCCCGATCGCGAGCACGCGCGTGGCGCCTTCCTCGAACGCGGTGGCGAATGACCGTTGGAGTCGCCGGCCGAGGTCGCCCTCGCCCTGGTGGCGGCACAACCACCCGGGCTGGACCCAGCGCGCGATCTCAGGTTCGGCGTCCTCCGGGCTGAAACGAATCTCCACCCCCACCGCTGGCGAGACCTCCAGCCGGCGCAACACCGCCACGGTCCGCTCAACCAGCACCACACCAATGGCCGCCGCGGCCTCCGCGTCGAGCGAGGCGGCCAAGCGGGTCTTCGCCAGACCCGGACGGGGGGCCTTGAGCAGGACGATGATGCGGTCGTGGCTCAATCACTCCTCGCCACCCTTGGAGGTGAACTGGTCCTCCTTGCGTCGGAAGAGCACGTTGAACGTGGTCATGGACCCGTAGCAGCGGGTGATGTAGCCCTGCCAGTCGAATTTCTCCGTGTCCGACAACCGGTCGCTGCCGTTGAGCTTCTGCTCCAGGGTCCGAAGGTTGTTCCGCATCATCACGATCTTGTGGAAGAACGTGTCGAGGGGCAGTTCCTTTGTCGATAGCGTCGGGTCCGCGGGATGCAGGACCACTTTGCCCCCGTGCCAGCGCACCGCCAGGTCCTGCCGGATGGCGGTGGGATCCTCCATCCCCATGCGGTCCGCCACAGCCCGGACCGTCTCGGTAATGAACTGCGCCAGGGGCATCTCGAGCCCGGAGATCGTGGCCTGCGTCTCGGCGGGTTGGAGACCGGATGCCTCCGGCGAGACCTGGCGACGGACTTCGTCGTCGAATTGGACCGTGGCCGAGAGTTCATCCACCGCCCGCACAGTTCCCGGTCCGTAGGCCGGGTGCCGCACGCGCATGCCCACATGAAGCGACGCAACGTTCATGCCGGGACCCTACATGGGCGCCGGCCGGCGTCCAAGCCGGTCTAGGCCGGGCTGCCCCCTCCCCGCTGGGTGTGAGCTCAGAATGTCAAACATTTAGATCTGACCCCAATCCCATCTGATGGGGTGAACACTCTATTGCGCCAGGCAGGTGCCGACCTCCTAATGAGCCTTGTTTGGTTCACGCGGACTACGCCGTTGCCTATGCAAGACTCTGACCCCGACTCCGAATGTGAAAAGGCCCGTTGCGTGATCGCGATGGCGGCCTCGGTCGGCGGGTTGAACGCTCTGTCCGTCATCCTTGGCGGATTGCCGGAGAACTTCCCGGCCGCGATCGCCATCGTGATGCACCTCTCCCCTGACCATAAGAGCATATTGGCGGAGATCTTGAGGAGTCGCACCCCGCTGGCGGTCAAGCAGGTGGAGACCGGCGATTTTCTTCGCCATTCGGCTGCGTTTGTAGCCCCGCCCAACCACCACGTGTTCGTCGAGGAGGGGGGCCGCCTTCGGCTCTCCTCTCCATCGTCCGAGAAGATCAAACATGCGCGTCCTTCGGCGGAGCCGTTGTTTGCCTCGGTGGCGAAGGTTTACGGACGCAACGCCATCGCCGTGGTGCTAACCGGCGGGGACGGTGATGGATCTTTCGGGGTGCAGCTCGTGAAGGATGGGGGTGGCAAGACCATCGCCCAGGACCGACCTACCTCGGAGGACTTCAGCATGCCGGAGACGTCGATCAAGACCGGCGATGTGGATTATGTCCTGCCGTTGGACAAGATAGCCGCCAAGCTGATCGAGTTGGTTGCTGCCTCCAGCGGATAGGAGCCGAGGATCGTGGGTTGCTGCCGCGGGGCTCTTGTGGGCTCTTCTTGTGGGCGCTTGCCGCTGGTACCCCCACCCCGAATTGAACGGGGATCACAGGTTTAGGAAACCCGTGCTTTGGCCATTTAAGCTATGGGGGCGCCCCGCGTGGCGTGCTGCATTCAACCGCGCCACGTAGTCGGGGTGCAAGCTGGCTGTTTCGGCGGATGCAGCAGCAGGAAGTCGGCTCGGCGATATGATCATCGCGCGCCGGGCGCGGTCCGATGGGGCTGGAACGTGTGGCTGAGCGTCGTCAACCTTTCGCCCATGGAACTTTCTCCGCGCTCCCCGCGAGTCGCCCTCGCGGCGTCAGTCCTGCTCGCGGTCCAGACGGCGCTTTCCGCACCATCCCCCACCGCCGTGACCGCCTCCGAAAACCCCCTGCTCGTCGAAAGCGATCTCCGGTTCGGTTACCCCCGCTTCGACCGGATCCGCGAGGAGCACTTTCTGCCCGCCTACGAGCGCGCGATGGCCGGGGAACTCAGCGAGATAGAGGCCATCGCCAGCCAACCTGCCGATCCATCCTTCGAGAACACCCTCGTCGCCCTGGAACGGTCGGGCCTCCTGCTCGGGACCGTGGAGCGCATCTTCTCGAACCTGAACGGGACGATCACCAGTCCCGGCATGCAGGCGATCGAGAAGGAGATGGCGCCCAAGCTGGCCGCCCACCGCGACACGATCCTGCTCCACCCGGCCTTGTTCGCACGGGTCGCAACCCTCTACCGCAACCGAGAGCGGCTCGGCCTCGACCCCGAGTCCCTCCGTCTGGTCGAGCGCACCCATGAGGACTTCATTCGGGCCGGCGCACGGCTGGGCGACGCCGACAAGACCCGGCTCAAGGCGATCCATGCTGAAATCGCCGTCCTCCACACCACGTTCACCCAGAATGTCCTGAAGGAACGGAACGCCCGGGCGGTGGTAGTCGGGGACCCGGTCTCTCTCGGGGGGTTGAGCGACGCCGAGATCGCGACCGCCGCCGCCGCGGCGAAGGCCGCCGGCCACGAAGGCAAGCACCTGCTGCCCTTGCTGAACACCACCGGGCAACCCGCGCTTGGTTCCCTGCGGGACCGTGACCTGCGCCGGCGGATTCTCGAGGCATCGGTCACCCGCGGCAGCCAAGGGGGGGACTACGACAACCGCGCGGTCGTCTCACGGCTCGCGCGGTTGCGCGCGGAGCGGGCCCGGCTCCTCGGTTATCCAAGCCACGCGGCTTACCAGCTCGAACTCCAGACCGCGAAGGAGGTCGCCACGGTCAACACCCTGCTCGCCCGGCTGGCGAAACCCGCGGTCGCCAACGCCCGGCGCGAGGCCGCCGCCATGCAGGACCTCGTCGACGAGTCGAAGGGGGGATTCACCCTCGCCGCGCAGGACTGGGATTTCTACGCCGAGAAAGTCCGTCAGAGTCGCTATGCCTTCGACGAATCCCAGCTCCGGCCGTACTTCGAGATGAACCGGGTCCTCGTGGACGGCGTCTTCCACGCCGCGACCCTGCTCTATGGCATTACATTCCAGGAGCGCCAGGACCTTCCCAAGTACCACCCCGACACGCGGGTTTTCGAGGTCTTCGACCGGGACGGTTCCCCGCTCGCCCTGTTCATCGTCGATTGGTACGCCCGGCCCACCAAGCGCGGCGGTGCGTGGATGAACTCCTACGTCTCGCAGTCCACTCTCCTGGACCGCCGGCCGGTGATCGCCAACCACCTGAATGTGCCCAAGCCACCGTCCGGCGAACCGACCCTCCTGACCTACGACGAGGTCAACACCGCGTTCCACGAGTTTGGTCACGCGCTGCATGGCATGCTTTCCAGGGTCCGCTATCCCCGGTTCTCCGGCACCAGCGTGCCCCGCGACTTCGTCGAGTTTCCGTCCCAGGTGAACGAGATGTGGATGACCTGGCCGTCCGTCCTGACGCACTACGCCCGGCATCACCAGACCGGCGAACCCATCCCCGACGCGCTCGTCGAGAAGGTCCGGGCGGCCCAGCGGTTCAACCAGGGCTTCAAGACCACCGAATATCTAGCGGCAGCCCTTCTCGATCAGGCGTGGCACCAACTCGCGCCCGAGGGAGTCCCGCCCGCTGAGCGGGTGATCGAGTTCGAGACCGCCGCTCTCGCCCGGGCGGGCGTCGATTTCGCTCCGGTTCCCCCGCGGTACCGCAGCACCTACTTCTCCCACATCTTCGGCAGCAGCAGTTACTCGGCGGGATACTACTCGTATCTCTGGAGCGAGGTTCTCGATGCTGACAGCGTCGAGTGGTTCAAGGCCAATGGCGGCCCCACCCGGGCGAATGGCGACCGGTTCCGCGAAACGGTTCTTTCACGCGGCGGCAGCGACGAGGCGATGAACCTCTTCCGGGCGTTCCTCGGACGGGAGCCACAGATCGATCCCCTCCTCCGCCGAAGGGGCCTCGAGACCGCCCCGCCCTGAGCGGGGAGGTCGTCCTTCGGCCCAGGTCTTCGGAGGGGTGACCGCGAAACATGCGAAACACGCGAAACACCCGAAAAATGGGGGTGATGGACTCCCGACCTTACGGACGTGCAGCGGACGGTGTTCGGGGTCAGCGGCCTCGGCTTCGTTCTCCGTGGATCGGGGTTCGTCCTAAAATCTGGCAACCTCGAGTCGGCTTCGCTTTACTTGTCGCGTCCCCGACGTGTCCCTGGATCCGAAAAGCGTTTGGCCCCGGCTATGAGTGATCTCCCGACTTCCCCGGTCCCCGCGACGGGCGATGAGTTCGAGCGCGAACCGGTTCCCGAATCCGCCCGGAAGGGGGCCTCGGCGTTCTGGGGCATGTACGCCGGTGAACACACCGCCGGGACCGAGTTCATGATCGGTCCC
>JBBQML010000032.1:0-15125 GCA_038328885.1 Verrucomicrobiota bacterium
GGCCAGCAGCACGGACTTGATGGCGGAGAGTTGGATCTCCGCGCCCACGCTCGGTCCCTTCCGATCCACCTGCTTCACCTCCAGACCAGCCTGGGGCAGCGACCCCGCCAGCGACGACGCCACTTTGTCGCCATCCTCGAAAGGCACGGTGACTTGCAGGGTCTCCATCCCGCCGGCTGGGCTGGCCTTGGGCACGATCTGGGCGTCCTGCACCCCCAGCTTCACCAAGGCGTCGCGGACCTCAGCGACCGTCGGGCGTTCCTTGTAGGAGAAGGTGACGGCCGAACCGCCCGCGAAGTCCACGGCCAGTACGTCCTTGCCCCGGTAGATGCCGTAGCCGATTCCCACCAGGATCAGCGACCAACTGAGCACGAACGCCGGGGTCGCGAGCCTCATGAAGTCGATTCTCGTCTCCTTGACCAGCGCGAGCATGGGCAGGCGGGTCAGCCAACCTCGCGCCAGCAGGAAGTCGAAAATCAGCCGGGTCACCACCAAGGCGGTGAACATGCTCACGCAGATACCAATGGTGAGCGTGACGCCGAACCCCTTCACCGGACCCGACCCCAGCCAGATCATGATCACCGAGGTGATCAGAGTCGTCAGGTTCGAGTCGAAGATCGTCCAAAAGGCCTTGCCGTAGCCTGCACCCAGGGCGCTCCGCAGGCCCTTGCCCGCGGCGAGTTCCTCGCGGATGCGCTCGAAGATCAGGACGTTGGCGTCGACGGCCATGCCGGCAGTCAACACGATTCCCGCGATGCCGGGCATCGTCAGGGTGGTGTCCACCGCGCACATCACGCCGGTCAGGATGAAGAGGTTCAACAGCAGCGCCACGTTGGCGATCACCCCCGCAAAGAGGTAGTAGACCAGCATGAACGCGATCACGAAGATCGTGCCGATGATCGTGGCGCGGATGCCGCTGGCAATGGAGTCCGCCCCCATCGTGGCCTTCACCGAGTACTCCTCGATGATGTTCACGGGCGCATCGAGGGGGTTCATCAGGACGTTGGCCAACTCGAAGGCCTCCGTGAGGTCAAAGTTCCCCGTGATGACCCCGCGCCCACCAGGGATCTCACCAAGAATCCGGGGCGCCGAGTAGAGGACCCCGTCCAGGACAATCGCCAGATAAGAATACTGCGTGCCAGCCCCCACGGTCACGGGGCTGTACTTGCGGGTCAACTCCCCGAAAATCGCGGCCCCTTCGCTGTTGAACTCGAACTCGATCTTGGGCTCACCCGTCATCGGGTCGGGGACTGCCGCCGCGTTACGGATGTAGCTCCCGGTCAGTCCGCCCTCAGGCTTCTTCTTCACCAACATGGGCTGCGACACGGTCCCACCCTGGCGGTCCTTGCGCACCTCCGTGAGCACCCGGTAGCCCGGAGGAACCAGGCCCTCGTTCAGGAGGCGATCGCTCTCCGGATGAACCATGCAAAACTCAAGGAAGGCGGCCCGTTGGATGTTCGCCTTCACCTCGCCCATCTCCGCCTCCGTCAGCCCCGGAACCTGAATCTCGATGGTGTCATCACCCGCCCGCTGGATGCTTGGCTCGGCGACGCCGAACCGGTCCACGCGACGCCGCAGGATCTCCACCGCCTGGTCCAAGGCCCGGTTCAGCGACGAGGCATCCTTCAACTCGTTCGTCTGCATCCGGACGACGAATGACATGCCGCCCTGCAGGTCGAGACCGAGCTTCACCTGCCCAAGCGAAGCCCGTTGGAGCTGGTTCAGTATGAATTGGTTCGTCTCCTTCCCCACCGGCACCTCGATCGTGGGGAAGTATCGGTCCAGGCTGTTCGTGCCGGCGGCATTGAGCAGGGCGACAAATGGGTTGGTCCCCGGCTTCGCGGACTCCTCCCGGGCCTTCGCCAGAACGGAGAGGAACACGGGGTCCTGCGTGTTCTCGGCGTCCCGCTCGAACTGGGTCAGGAGACTGCGCGAGGTCGGCGGATAAAGCTCGTAGCCCGACCAGAGGATCAAGACCACGACGGCGGCAAGCCAGTAGAACGGATTCTTCATGCGGCGGACTGGGCGGGGATCAGGCTTTGCGTTCGGTCACTTCCTGGACGGCGCTCTTCAGCACCTCCATCTTGGTGTCCTCCGATCGGATCGTGACGTTTGCATCGCGAATGCCGACCACGACTCCGAGAACGCCCCCGGTGGTGACCACTTTGTCCCCCACCTTCAATTCCTTCAGCATCGCGCGACGCTGCTTCTCCTTGCGCTGCTGCGGCAGGATCAAGACCAGATACATCACCGCGAACAGCAGCAGGAACGGCACCAACTGCGCCCACGGCGGCACGGTGCTCTGCGTACCCGGTGCGGCCGGGGGTGAGAACCCGAGAATGACCCAACAAAGTGAAGGCGTCGTCATGCGAACAAACAAAACAGGTCTGCGAAGGTGCTTGATGCCCGAACGGGTGGCAAGCCCAACGTGAGCCGGCAACATCCCCGTGTTCGCTGCGGCCGGGGACCGGAGGCCGGAGACTCGTGATTCACGAGGGCCGATCGGGAAGCACGCCGGGCCCGTCTCCCCACTCCCGCCTCCCCACTCCCCACGCCGGCTGGCCGCCGCGGCCCGCCGGCCCCTTGCCCCACTCCCGCCTGCCGCTATGGTGCCGCCCGTGCGCGTGCGCCCCCAGGCCCCCCGTCCTGTCACGTGGCCCGCGGTGCCGCTGGCCATCGCCACCATCCTGATTCCCGCATGCCGTCCTTCGAACGCCCCTTCCCTGCTCACCGCCACCGTGTCGAACCTCCCTTCAACCCACCCCTCCCCCGCGTCCACCACCAACCGTCTCGCCCGGGAGAAATCACCCTATCTGCTCCAGCACCAGCACAATCCTGTGGACTGGTTCGCCTGGGGCGAGGCGGCGTTCGCCAAGGCTCGCCAGGAACAGAAACCCATCTTCCTGAGCATCGGCTACTCCACCTGCCACTGGTGTCACGTGATGGAACGGGAATCCTTCGAGGACCCCGCCACCGCCCGGATTCTCAACGCCCACTTCGTCAGCATCAAGGTCGACCGGGAGGAGCGACCGGACGTCGACAAGATCTACATGACCTATGTGCAGGCTCGCACGGGGTCCGGCGGCTGGCCTCTCAACGTGTTCCTGACCCCCGATCTCAAGCCGTTCTACGGCGGCACCTACTGGCCTCCGTCCGGCCGGCACGGCCGCCCGGGGTTTGCCGATGTGCTTGGACAGATCGCCGAACTTTGGAACCAGCGCCGTGGCGAGGTGGTCGCGTCCGCGGAGGAGATGGCCGAGCGACTGCGCGAGTACACGCGACAACGGGGAGGCGACCCCGTATCCCCGCCTTCCGCTGCAGTGCTGACGCACGCCGCCAGTCTGCTCAAGGAGGAGTACGACCCCGCCAATGGCGGGTTTGGCGGAGCCCCGAAATTCCCGCGGCCCAGCCAACCCGCCTTCCTCCTGCGACACGCCCAGCGAGCCGGCGATCTGGCCGCGGTCCGCATGGTCCTTCACACCTGTGAGCGTATGGCGGCCGGTGGCCTGCATGACCAATTGGGCGGCGGCTTCGCCCGTTACGCCGTGGACGCCGAGTGGCTGGTGCCCCACTTCGAGAAGATGCTCTACGACAACGCGCAACTCGTGCAGCTCTACCTCGATGCCTGGCTGAGCTCGGGCGACCCGCGGCATGCCGCGGTGGTGCGGTCGACGGTGGAATACGTGCGACGCGACATGACCCACCCCGCGGGCGGCTTCTACTCCGCCGAGGACGCCGACAGCGAAGGCCAGGAGGGCAAGTTCTACTGCTGGACACTGGCGGAGCTGAAGGAAGTGCTCGCGCCGGAGGAACTCCAGGTGGCCACCCGTTACTTCGGCCTGACGGAGCAGGGAAATTTCGAGGATCACAGCCACCCGCAGCCGCTGCCGAATCTGAACGTCCTGAGCATCGTCGCCCCCCGCCTGACCACGGCGGAGGAGAGGCTTCTCGCGGAGGCGAAGTCCAAAATGCTCACCGCCCGCGCCCGGCGGGTGCGGCCGCACCTCGACGACAAGATCCTGGCCTCATGGAACGGGCTGATGCTGGGGGCGCTCGCACGGGCGGGCGCCGTCCTGGCGGAACCTGCCTGGCTGGCAGCGGCGGAGAAGAACCTCGCCTTCTTGCAAGCGCACCTCTGGGATCCGGCGACCGGAACGCTCTACCACCGCTGGCGGGACGGCGAACGCGACTCCGTGCAACTGTTGGATGCCTACGCCAGCCTCCTCGATGGCACCCTTCACCTCTATGAGGCCACGTTGGACTCGCGACACCTCGGGTTCGCGACACAACTGGCCGACGCGCTCCTGGCGCGCTTCCACGACCCCGAGGAGGGAGGCTTCTGGCAAAGTGGAGCCGACGCGCAGGACCTCATTCTGCGGATCAAGGAGGATTACGACGGAGCCGAGCCGTCGGGCAATTCCGTGGCCGCCCTGGCACTGCTGCGCCTGGCTGCGATCACCGGCCAACCCCGTTACCAGGAGGCCGCCGAGGGAACCCTGAGGCTGTTCGCCGACCGGTTGATGAAACTGCCCCAGGCCGTGCCCTACCTGCTCTCCGCGGTCGACTTCAGCCTGGAACCTCCGCGACGGGTCGTCCTCGCGGGCGATCCGCGGTCCCCCGACACGCGAGCGCTGCTGCACGCCGCCCACACGGTCTACCAACCACGCCGGGTCATCCTCGGCACCGCCGGGCCCGTCGAGCCTTTCGCCGCGACGCTCACCCCCAAGGATGACCGGGCAACGGCCTACGTCTGCACCGGCAGCGCGTGCCAACCCCCCACCCACGACCCGGAGGCTGTCCGAAAAGCGCTGCGGTAGGCTGCACGTCGGCGCCTGGCAGCCCGTTGAAAAAATCTGGCAGCCGCCCGGAACAACGCAAAGGAACCCCGAAAAGCCAATGAATGCGCCGTGTCACCACGGCGACTACGAGACCAGGGAGCTTTTTGAACAGGCTGCTGGCAGCCCGTTGAAAAAGTCTGGCAGCCGCCAGGGACAACGCAAAGGAACCCTGAGAAGCCAATGAATGCGCCATGTCACCACGGCGACTACGAGATCAGGGAGCTTTTTGAACAGGCTGCTAGCGGATCAGGTCCTCGCCTTTCGCGAGTCCCCCGATCGTCCAGTCAAGGTTGTACTCCCCAAAGGGCTGCGTCTTGTTGAGGCGGCGATAGAGCACGTATTCGCAGTGACCGTCGACGAACAGGATCGGAAACCCCTGCTTGCCGTGCGCGATGTTCCGATCGCCCAGGTTGCCGAACTCCGGCTCGGCAAAACACGAAAGGATCGCCTTCTTGCTGGGGAGGCCGACCTCCGTCGTGGACCGCGGCGTCAGCTTCGGCGAGAACGTGTCGTCGTTATAGAACTGGTGGTAGTAATAGTACGAGCAAGGGAACGGCAGTTCGTTGGTCCGAATGCCGTTCGCCGCCCCGTTGACCCGCGTCCAAGCCACATTCCACGCCACTCCCTTGTCCGCGGGACAAAGGTAGAAAGCCCGCCCATTGGTGCTGATGTAGGGATCCAGCATCCGCAGCAGGTCGACGAATGGCATCTGCGGCCAGGGCCGGCCGGAGAACGGGAAACGGTCGCTGTTGTCACCGGTGTACATCGCCAGCGAGAGACCAACTTGACGCTCGTTCGACAGGCATCGGGCGGTCAAGGCCTTGGTCTTTGCCTGGCTCAGGGCGGGCAGCAGCATGCTCGCGAGGATCGCAATGATGGCGATCACCACCAGCAACTCGATCAGCGTGAAGGCACCACCAGGGCGCGTCGGCAACCCAGGGCCGCGCCGCGACCCCGGCAGCCAGGCCGTTTCCGAAGTCCGAAGCAAGGGTGGGGGCATGGGTACTCGCTCAGGTTGACGGGTTGATGGGATGGGAGCACCGGGTGAGCGTCGGCGTCAACCGCGCACTCGAGCGTTTCAGCGGTGCAACTCTCGCGCTCAGGACCGGGTTCCCGGGACGGCTCCGTTGGATCGGACCCGACTTCGCACGCTCCCTTGGAGTCCGCTGCCGTCCCTGGATGCCGCAGGAAGCAACGTCGCAGGCCGCCGTGGCATGGCGGGCCCCACCAGCACCGTGGCTTGAACCGACCCCCAACCCAGTCCAAAAACTTTGTTGACGTATCAACCATTCATTCATTTACAGTAGCCACGTGACCGCCCCCGCCCCTTCGAGCACCCGGTACCGTGCCTTGATCCAACTCCTCCGCACGGCCGAGGACCTTTGGAATGCCAGCCGGGTCTTCTTTGCGCGGTGGGATCTCAGCCCCAGCCAATTCAACGTTCTGAACCTGCTCTACGGAAAACCCGCCGGGATCTCACAATCAGAGCTAAGTCGACTGTTGATTATGCATCGATCGAACGCCACCGGGTTGATTGATCGCCTCGAGCGTCGCGGGCTTGTCCACCGGGAGGACGATGCCGCGGATCGACGGGCGTATCGCGTGGTCCTGACGTCGGCCGGCACGAGCTTGTTGGACCGGCTCTACCCGCACTATTTCTCGGCCGCCGATCGCGTCTGGGCCGAGGTCCCAGAGGCTGATGTGGCGCAGTTCCTCCACGAACTGGGCGATTTGGCGGACCACGCCGCGGCGATCGCGAGCGAGGCCGGAACTCAACCAACCCCTCCGGGACCGTCCCGCCGACCCCGCCGCGGACGGCCAGCAGCCCCGGCGCGAGCACCCCGCCGCCCATCCACACCGGACGAACCTTCCGTCCCGGCCACGGTCGTCTTGCGGACCAGCGATCTCTGAGAACGTCCTGGAGAGCCTCCAACCGGAGCCTGTCCCCATGTCCACGCCCTACCCCGAACCGCCTGTCCCACCGCACGCGCGCCCGACGGCCGGGACCGCGTCCGCGGCGGCCCCGCCAACGAGCCTGTCCCGCGGGAACGGAAACGACGACCCGCCCCGCTCTTTATCCACTCCCCGCGCGGTATGGGCGGGGTTGGGAGCCGCAGCCGCCTTCCACGCGGGCTACTTCGGCCCCTCGGGCTGGTGGGTGATGGCCTTCCCTTTCGCCCTCCTTCCACTCACGGGACTGGCCACGCCGCGACGCTCGGCCTACGCAGGCCTGCTTCTCGGATTGGCGATTTATGGACCCCACCTGGGATTCTTCTGGACGATCTTCGGCCCAGCCGCGGTCGCACTTTGGCTGGTCCTCGCCTTTTGGCTGGCGGCGTTCCTCGGCCTCGGACGACTCCTGCGCACCCCCGTTCCCACCGTCGGCGGGCGCTCAGTGCGGTGGGGGTTGGTCCTGTTGCTGCCGGCGACCTGGACCGGGCTCGAATACTTTCGAAGCGAGCTCTACTACCTCCGTTTCTCCTGGCTGAACCTCGGCTACGCGCTCCCGGCGGAGCAGGCCCGGTTCTGGCTCCACGTCCTTGGCGGGTACGGGGTCGGCACGCTCGCTTTCGTCGCCGCGGCGCTCTTCTGGTTCGGCGGACGCTCGGGACGATGGCTGGGACTGGCCGCAGCCGTCGCCCTTCCCCTGGTCAGCGCCCTGACGGCGTCGCCTCATGCCCGGACTGCACCGGGTCCGCGCGTGGAGGTGGCGGGCGCCCAGATCGAAAGCGTCAACGAAGCCGACATCCCTGACACCCTCGACCGCTTGCTCGCGATCCGCCCCCAAGCCGAGCTGATCGTCCTGCCGGAGTACAGCCTCGCCGGCACGCCGGACGAGCCGCTCCGTGAATGGTGCCGCGAGCACCAACGCCACGTGGTCGTGGGCGGTCGGGAACCCGTGCCCGAGGGCGGCTTTCGCAACACCGCGTTCGTCATTGACCCCCGCGGCGAGGTCGTGTTCCGCCAAGCCAAGAGTGTCCCGATTCAGTTCTTCGACGATGGTTTGCCCGCCCGGACCCAGGCACTCTGGGAATTCCCCTGGGGCAAGGTGGGGCTGGCGATCTGCTACGATCTCAGTTACACCCGCATCATCGATCGACTGGTCCGGCAGGGTGCGCAACTGCTCATCGTCCCCACCATGGACTCCATCACCTGGGGCGCGTATCAGCATCGGCTCCACAGCCGGGTGGCTCCACTGCGAGCCGCCGAATACGGGGTCCCCATCGTCCGGGTGGCGAGTTCCGGCATCTCGCAATGGGTCGATGCCCAGGGTCGCGTGCAGGCCGAGGCACCGTTCGATGCCGCCCCGCGATGGATCTTCGGCCCCGTCGATCTCGCCCCCGAGGGCACGACCCGTTGCCCGCTGGATCGCTGGCTCGGACCGGGTTGCCTTGCAATTACCCTGGGCGCCCTGATCGCGGAGATCCGCCGCCGTCGTCGTCCCATCGTCCCCGCCGCCATCCCCTCATGATCAAGCGACTCCTCCTGTGGTTCGCCCGCGCATTCTTCCGCTTCCGCGCCTACAACACGGAAGCCCTGAGTACCCCCGGGCCGGTGCTGCTCCTCCCCAACCACACCTCCTGGCTCGATTGGCTTTTCCTCGGGGTCTTCCTCGACGACGACTGGCGCTTTGTCACCTCCCGCCAGACCGCGCAGACCAGTTGGTTGCACCGGCGGATGATGATCAACCGCCGCACCTTCCCCATCGATGTCGCGTCCCCTTACGCCGTGAAGCGCATGGCGGAGTTCCTGGAGAAGGGCGGGCGACTCGTCCTGTTCCCCGAGGGACGCATCTCGCGGACCGGGTGTCTGATGAAGCTCTTCGATGGCACCGGCTTCCTCATCTTTCGTACCCGTGCCAAGGTGATCACCGCCCATCTCCGGGGCGCCCTGAGAATCCCCTACTCTCCGCACACGGGCTGGCGACGTCTCTTCACACCCGTCACCGCCCACTTCAGCGATGCCCTCACGCCGCCCCACCCGGGAGACATCAGCACGACGCAAGCCCGCGGGCGGCTCACGGCCTGGCTGCGGGACCGGATGGTGCAGCAGCAGTTCGAGGTCGAGATGGCCTTCGGTCCACGCAATCTGCTCGACGCCACGGTCGCCTCCGGCCGGCAGCGACCGGGGTTCGTCGTCCTCAGCGACGCCACCCCGCAGGCGCTCACCTTCCGCCGACTCCTCGTCGGGGCCGAGTTGCTGGCGCGGGAGTGGCGGCGATTGCTGCCCGCGTCGACCCCGCGAATCGGGGTGCTGTTGCCGAACGTCAACGCCACCCCCGTAACCCTCCTGAGTCTCTGGGCTGCGGGCAAGGTGCCGGCGCTCCTGAACTTCTCCACCGGACCCGCGGTCATGCTGAAATGCTGCGAACTCGCGGGTATCCGACAGATCATCACGTCCCGTTTGTTCCTGGAGCGGGCCAGGATCGAAGCGGCGCCGTTCACGGCGGCCGGGATCGATGTCCTCTACCTGGACGACGTGCGCGCCCGGATCACTCCCGCGGCTCGGCTGGTGGCCCTGGCTCGCTCCTACGTCACCCGACACGCATCCCTGGTCACCGGCGGTGACGGCACCGACACCGCCGTGGTTCTGTTCACGAGCGGATCGGAAGGCCTTCCCAAGGGGGTGGAACTGACGCACCAGAACCTGCTGGCCAACCTGCGGCAAGTGCTGGCCTCGATCGACATCACCGACACCGACCGTTTCTTCAACGCCCTGCCCCTCTTCCACAGCTTCGGGGTCATGGCGGGCGTGGTCGCCCCGCTGGTGCGCGGCGTGCACTGCTTCCTGTACCCGTCCCCGCTGCACTATCGGATCGTGCCCACGCTGGTCTACGACACCAACAGCACCATCATGTTCGGCACGCCCACCTTCCTGAACGGCTACGCCCGCAAGGCGCACCCGTACGATTTCCGCACGGTGCGGTTGATGGTGGCCGGGGCGGAAAAGCTCCAGGACGCCACGTTCCAGGCCTATGCCCGCAAGTTCGGCGTCCGCATCCTCGAGGGCTACGGCGCCACGGAGTGCAGTCCCGTGGTCTGCCTTAACTCACTGCTGGAGCCTCGCGTCGGTTCCGTCGGCCGGTTCATGCCCGGCATGGAGTGGCGGCTCGAGCCGATGCCGGGTGTGCCCGAAGGAGGCCGGTTGTTCGTGCGGGGTCCGAACGTCATGAAGGGCTATCTCAACGCCGATGCCAACGCCGCCTTCCAGGCGCTCGGGGGTTGGTACGACACCGGCGACATCGTGAATGTCGATGTCGATGGGTTCGGCTTTGTGCTCGGACGTTTGAAACGGTTCGCCAAGATCAGCGGTGAAATGGTCAGCCTCACCGCCGTCGAGGACGCGTTGGCGGGTGCCTTCCCCCAGTTCGGCCAGCGTTGCCAGATCGCGGTCGTGGCTCTTCCCGATGAGAACAAGGGTGAGAGACTCCTCGCCGCCACCAACGAAGCCAAGCTCCAGATGGAAGACCTTCGGGCCGTGATCAAGGGCAAGGGCTTCAGCAATCTCTGCGTCCCGCGCGAGGTGAGGTTCGTCAAGGAGATCCCCAAACTCGGCACGGGCAAGGTCAACCACCGAGAACTCGCCCAACTCCTGGTCGAGAGCAACCCCTGAGCCGTCCGTCCAACTCAAGCCTCATGCCTACCCGCGCAAAACGCCTGCTCCGGCGGCTGCGACGCGCCCTGCGCGTCACCGCGACGCTCGTCGTGCTGCTCGTCGCCGTACTGCTGCTGGGACGCCAGGCGATGTTCCAGGGGCCTTACCTCCCACTCGCCGCCTTGCCAACGGACGGCATCATCGACCTGCATTGCCACACCGCTGGCATCGGCGCCGGCAGCAGCGGCTGCTTCGTATCGACCGCGCTGCGGGCCAACCCCCGCTACCGCATCTACCTCCGCTCGTTCGGCGTCACCGAGGCCGACCTGCAAACCCAGGGCGACGCGCTCGTGTTCCACCGGTTGGCCGATCTCGCGAACCAAAGCCGACGACTCACCGCCGTGGTCGTGCTCGCCCTCGACGGCGTGGTGGACGAACGCGGCCAGTTGGACACGAACCGCACGGAGGTCTACGTCCCGAACGAGTTCGTCGCCCGCGAGGTGCTGGGCCACCCGAAGCTCCGCTTCGGCGCGTCGGTGAACCCCTATCGGCCCGATGCCCTGGAACGTCTCGACTGGTGCGCCGACCACGGCGCGGTCCTCGTCAAGTGGATCCCCTCGATCATGTCCATCGATCCCGCGGATCCCCGATTGCTGCCCTTCTTCCGACGATTGAAGGAACTCGGACTGCCGCTGCTCTGCCACACGGGCGAGGAACGCTCCTTCACCCGGGCCCAGGACCACCTCGCCGACCCGGAGCGTCTCCGACCGGCCCTCCTCGAAGGCGTGGTCGTCATCGCCGCCCATGCGGGCGCTGCAGGCATCAACGAAGGGGAGGCCGATTTCGTCCGCCTGCGCCGCCTGATGAAGGAATTCCCCAACCTTTACGCCGACATCTCGGCCCTCACCCAGGTCAACCGGCTCGGCACGCTCCGGGAGACCCTCGGCGCACCGGAATGCGCGGGCCGATTGGTCTACGGTTCCGATTTCCCCCTGATCAACACCGCTCTGGTCTCCCCCTGGTACTACCCGTTGAACCTGACCGAGCGGCAGCGACGCGACATTGGTGACTTGGAGAACCCGTGGGACCGGGACTTCGCGCTCAAGCAGGCGCTCGGGGTCCCCACCGATGTCTTCGCGCGCTCACGCCAGGTGCTCCGTTCGCCGGGCGCGCCTCGAAAGCCCTGACCCGCCGCGGCTCGAGCGGCCCGCGGTTTCCCGGCTCAAAGCCCCACGGATTCGATCGCCTCAACCAGGGGCTGGAGGAACCAGGCGGGGCAGCAGCCCAGCACCAGCACCACCAAAGCGGCCGCGACCACGGTCACCCACTCGGAACGGCCGCCCGGACACACCCGATCCGTCCCGCTGGGCTCCTCAACGAAGACGGCCTTCAACAAACGCAGGTAGTAGTAGAACGCGACACAGGTCGTCGCTGCTCCCAGGCCCACCAGCCAGAGCAACCCGAGGCCATCCGGTCCCTGGAAGGCCGCGAGGAACAGGTAGAACTTCCCAAAGAAACCAGCCAGCGGCGGAATGCCCGCCAGCGAGAGCACGAAGACCCCGAGGCACAACGCCAGCGCGGGCGAGCGCCGTCCCAGCCCCCGGAAGTGGTCGAAGTCCGACCCCCCGGTCATGCCCTCCACCAGGCCCACCACCCCGAAGGCCCCCAGGACGCTCACGGCATAGGTGGCCGCGTAGAAGGTCGCCGAGGCGAGCCCCACCCGCCCGCCGGCCACCACCGCCACGAGGGTATAGCCCGCGTGAGCCACGGCGGAGTACGCCAGCAACCGCTTTACATTGTGCTGGGCGAGCGCCGCCAAGTTCCCGAACACCATCGACAGCGCGGCAACGGCGGCGACCAGCAAAACCCAACCCGGACGCGCTCCCGCCCAGGCAGCCGAACCGCTGACCCCGACCAGGGAGAGCGCGGTGAACTTCGCCAGGATGAAGAAGGTGGCCACCTTGGATCCCGTGGCGATGAACCCGGCCGCCGGGGTCGGCGCCCCCTGGTAGGCATCGGGCGCCCAGAAATGGAAGGGTGCCGCGGCGACCTTGAAGCCAAACCCCACCAACACGAGGGCCAAGCCGGCGAGGAGGAGTGGCGACGGAGGCGTCCCAACCGCCAGGACGGAGCCCAGCCGTTGGAATTCCACCGCCCCCGTCACGCCATAAACGAAGCTCAGCCCGAAGAGCAGGAACGCGCCGGCCATCCCCCCGAACAGGAAATACTTCAACGCCGCCTCCATGCTCCGCGGGTCGCGCTTGTCGAAGCCGGTCAGGATGTAAAGGGAGAGGCTCGCAAGTTCGAGCGCGAGGAAGAGCACGAGCGTGTTCCCGGCACCCACCACGAGCATCATCCCCATCGCACCGAACAGCACGACCGCCACGTACTCGCCGAGATGCGGAGTGAAGGAGGAACGACTGGAGAGCAGCAACGTGCCCGCGGTCAGCCCGAGAATCACGGCCTTCACCATCCGCGTCAGGGGGTCGCTGACCAGCATGCCGCCCGGAGCGGTCCCCTCCGGTGCCAAGCCCAGGAGCCAGCCGATGACCGCCAGGCAACCGAGCGCCCCAACCCGGGTGAGGATCTTGCAGCGCGCGGCCGGGGCGCGGCCGGTACGCAGGCTCAGATCGAGGCCCAGCACCGTCAACGCCACCAGCGTCACCAGAAGTTCCGCCGAGCCCAGCCATGCCAACTGCCCGTAGTTCACGGCCATCCCATGACCCTCCTCAGGCCGGCGAATGCGGGCGTCCCCAACCCGGCGTCGATGAGCTCGAGCAGCATCCGCGGGTAGAGCCCCACCGCCACGCTGGTGCCGAGCAGCAGCAACGCCCCTGCCTTCTCCGGCCAGGTGATCGGCTCGTAAACCCCGGCCGGGGACACCGCACCCACCCGCCCCGCCTCAGCCCCCGCCGCGGAATCCGGCAGGAAGGCGCGCTGCAGAACCCGCAACGTGAAGGCCACGGACAGCACCACGCCAATCCCGGCGGCCAGCGCCCCCACCGGAAACGCCTGCCACGCCCCCACCAGCACCTGCAACTCCGCCACAAATCCGCTGAACCCCGGCAGCCCCATGGAGGCCAGGCTCGCGAGCGTGAACGTCACCCCCGCGAAGGGAAGCGCCCTCGCCAGCCCAAGCCCTTCCAGGACCGTCAGGTCCCGGGTGTGGGTGCGATCATAGACCATCCGTCCGACCACGCCGAAGAGGAGACCGGCGATCACCCCGTGCGAGAACATCTGCATCACGGCTCCGGCGACGCCGTGAGGGTTGCCGGCTCCCAACCCCAGCAGCACAAAGCCCATATGGCTGACACTTGAATAGCCGATCACGAACTTGAAGTCCTGCTGCACCAACGCCACGAGCCCGGCGTAGACGATCCCCGTCGCCGCCAAGGCGGCCACCGCCGGGCCCCAGAGTTTGGCCCCCTCGGGCAGGACCATCAGGCCCACCCGCAACGCCCCGTAGGCCCCCAGCTTCATCACCACGCCCGCCAGCAACATGGACGCCGCCGTGGGCGCGGCGACGTGGCCCGTGGGCGCCCAGGTGTGAAATGGCCACAGCCCCGCGAGGATGGCAAAGCCCACGAAAACCAGCGGAAACGCCCAAGCCTGGAAGGCGGCCGGCAGCGTGGCTCCCGCCAACCGCAGCAGGTCGAACGAACCCAGCCCCGCCGTGGTGTAGATCGCCAGGGCCCCCACCAGCACCATCGCGCTCCCGACGAACGAGTAGAGGGCCAGCTTCATCGCTCCGTACTCGCGCCGGGTGGAACCCCAGATCGCGATCAGGAAGTACTTGGGCACGATCGCCAGTTCATAGAACGCGAAGAACTGGAAGAGATCGAAGCTCAGAAACACCCCGTACACGCCGCCGATCAACAGCAGGTAGAGCGCGAAGAATTCATGCGCACGCCGCTCCACATTCCAGGAGAACAGCACCCCCGACACCGCGGCGATCCCGGTCAACAGCACCAGGACCGCACTCACCCCGTCGGCGGCCAGATGAAACTCGATCCCCAACGCCGGCACCCAGGGCCAGCGCACCAGGGTGACCACCTCGGCACCTGCCCCCAACTGCCAAACCCCCGCCGCACCCGACAACAGGCCGAGCAAGGCCACCCCCAGGGCCAACCGCCGGGCCAGTCCTGCACGCCCCTCCCCGGCCAGATACACCAGCGGTGACCCCAGCAGCGACAGGAGGATGGTGCTCGCCAGAAGCATGAGTCAGTACCCACCCGTAAGGTGCATCACCGTCGGGTTCGTCCAGCGCAGGACCAGGTCCGGATGGATGCCCAACAAGAACATCAGGGCCACCGGCACCCCGACCAGCAACCGCTCCCGCAGCGTGAGGTCCGGGATCACCACTCCCCCGGTCTCCAGGGGGCCATGAAATAGCTTCTGCATGAACCCCAGCAGAAACACCGCCGTCGCCAGCAATCCAATGGACGCCACCCCTGCCGCCCAGGGCACCGCCAGAAAGACCCCCTTGAAAATGAGGAACTCACCCACAAAGCCGTTCAGCCCGGGCAACCCCATGGACGCAAAGGTGCTGATGCCCATCAACCCGCAGAGCACCGGGGCGGCCCGACGCAGCCCCCCGTAACGGCCCAACACCCGAACGGCTTCCAACCGACCCTCCAACAACGCGACGCAGCCGAACAGGGTCGCCGCGGTGAGCCCGTGGTTGAGCATCTG